>JALSUN010000193.1 GCA_027061425.1 Helicobacteraceae bacterium | reverse complement strand
AGTGCCGCTGACACCATCCAACAAAAACGTTTTGTAGAGATGAATGATGGAGATGCACAGTACAAAGCCCATCTCCTGCAAAAGCTCTCCACCATACAGCGTTTTGCAAGCAGTGAGACCTGTAGACACCAACAACTCGCCGCCTATTTTGATGACGACCTTGAAGCCTGTAAAGACAAATGTGACAACTGTTTAGAACCAGACCATGAAAAAAAAGACATATCTACAGAAGCTAAAATGCTTCTCTCTACTGTGTATCGTACGGGTCAATCTTTTGGTAAGAACTACCTCATAGACATCTTACGAGGATCAAAAGAGCAGAAGATTTTGGCCAATGGGCATGACGCGTTAAGTGTTTATGGTGTGGGAGAAAAGCTCAGTAAAAAGCAGTGGTTTGTGGTGATAGACCGTCTTTTAGAAGTTGAAGCACTCGCTGTAAATGAACATCAAGGACTCTTTTTGACCGAAACAGGACTTAAGATATTAAAAGGAGAGACTCCACTACTCATTCGTAGTGAACGTCTCAATGTTAAAGCAAAAACTGTTAAAAAGAGTACACCAGAGAGTTTTGACTATGACACCTCCCTTTTTGAGACCCTACGGGCCTTACGTTATGAAATCGCTCAAGAACAAAATGTTCCTGCTTACATCGTGTTTGGAGACAAAACACTTAAAGAGATGGCTGCTAAAAATCCTCAAAGTAAAGAGGAGATGTTAAAGGTTGGAGGTATAGGTGAAGTGAAGTTTGAACGTTATGGTGCGCAGTTTTTAACCCTGCTACAACAAGAAGGGTAACCTTTAAGCGTTACGCTTCTTTACTTTTTATAAAGTCTAAAACCTCTTGCGCATTACCTCTAAACACTATAGGGATAGCACTTTTTTCTATCTGATAATCATACATCGGGTCATAATACTCAGATAATAGTAACTCTACCCATCCTTTATGACCTTCTAAACTACCGCTCTCTAACTGCTCTCTAAAGGCATCATCAAAAATCTTCTGAAGTTTGATGTGGCGTTCGCTTCCTAAACGCTTTTTAATACGTGAAAGCGCCCCTATGATGTCGTCTGCCCATTTTTGAGGCCCTTCTTCTCCAAAACTCTCATTGTAGTTTTGCAGTGCTATTTCCACATACTCTTCAAAAGTGATCTCTGTACGTAGATCAAGAGGCGTCTCTAAAATAATTAACTGCCCCTTCTCAAAGTTGTCATAGATCTCAGGACCTATGTGTATGCGTCCTATGTTACGACTCTCATGCTCTATCACCAAGTTTTTGTGGCCTTGAGCTTCAAACTGTATAAACTTATAAGCTAAGGCATCTTCAAAGTTTATCTGTGTCGGTTGAGGAGAGATAAAACGACCAAAAGAGGAACCTCTATGATTTGCCAAGCCTTCAAGATCTATAGCATTGTCAAGTTTATGGATAAGTAGTGTCTTACCTGAACCTGTGCGCCCACCGATGATAAGGGTATTGGTCCTAGACATGATCTCTTCTGATGCTTGGGTAAGATAGTTTCTAAACGCTTTATAGCCGCCTTTAAGACGTGTGATGTCAACACCCGTTTCTTCTAACCACTGTTGAGAGATCGCAGAACGCTGTCCCCCACGAAAGCAGTAAAGATACGCATCTTTGTGAGCCTCTATAAATGCTTTCCATGCTTCTACCCGTTCTCTCTTGACCTCATCTTTTACCAATGAGTGTCCAAGTTTCACAGCAGCTTCATTGCCCTTTTCTTTATAACAAATTCCTACCAAACGGCGTTCTTCATCGTCCATTAAAGGTAAGTTTACTGAAGTAGGAAAAGCCCCTTTTTCAAACTCAACAGGTGCACGAACATCTATAAGCGGACGATTCTCTAAAACTATAGAGCGGAAATCATCTGTTAGTTCTGCTGACACTTATACTACCTCAACCAAATGTTCACCACGCGCTTTAGTATAACCGATAGGCTCAAGTGTTAACCCTGCGGTCTCTGTTATCTTTAAAAATGCAGACACACTCTCTTTACGAACGGCACAGAGTAGTCCACCTGAAGTCTGTGCATCACATAAAATGTCTTGTTGTTCTGGCGTCATAGGCGCGATGTGATGGCCATAACTTTGGAAGTTACGTCGGGTACCACCTGGAACACAACCCAGTGCCAAGTACTTTTTGACGTTGGCTAGAGTCGGTACACTGTTATAGTTTATAACAGCAGAAATATCACTGCCCTCACACACTTCAGAGAGATGACCTAAAAGACCAAAACCTGTCACATCTGTAATTGCAGTCACGCCCTCAAGTTGAGAGATCTCAGCACCAATTTTGTTAAGAGTACACATCGCTTCTACGGCAACATCGATGTCACCCTCTGCAATTTTTCCTTGCTTTTGCGCTGTTGTTAAGATGCCTATGCCCAATGGCTTGGTCAAAAAGAGTTCACAGTCTGCTTCTGCTGTATCATTTCTTTTAAGGTTTTTGTTATCAGTAATACCCGTCACTGCAAGACCAAAAATAGGCTCAGGAGAGTCGATGCTGTGACCACCGGCAAGAGGGATGCCTGCTTCTTCACAAACCGCACGTCCACCATCTATAACTTCTCTTGCCACATCAGCACTCAGTTTGTCTATAGGCCAACCAAAAATCGAGATGGCCATCAGTGGTTTACCACCCATTGCATAGATGTCACTAATAGCATTGGTTGCTGCGATACGACCAAAAGTAAAAGGGTCATCAACAATAGGCATAAAAAAGTCTGTTGTGCTCAAAACTGACGTTCCGTTACCCAAGTCAAAAGCAGCCGCGTCATCTTTGGTGTCATTACCTACCAAAAGGTCAGGATAACTTATCTTCGCTCTTGAGCTTGTCAAAATGTCATCAAGAAGACTTGGTGATATCTTACATCCGCAACCTGCACCATGTGAGTACTGTGTTAACTTTATCTTTTCCATATTTCTTGTATCCTTTTCAAACGCCTAAATAATTATGCATATCATATTGCGATTTGACTAAAAGGGCACTTTAAGGAGTTCCATGCAGACCATTGAGATACCCAACTTTAAAACACTCACCTTGAAACATATCGTTTTAGACTATAACGGTACCATCGCCAAAGATGGTCAACTAAAATCTGAACTCAAAACACTCTTACCACAGCTAAGTAAAGTGTACCTAGTTCACGTCATCACGGCAGACACCTTTGGTAGTGTTCATCAGCAACTAGAGGGCTTTGATGTTACTGTGAAGGTCATAAGCAGTAGTGACCATACCCAAGAGAAAGCCGACTACCTCTTCTCTTTAGGTGAGGCAACCTGCGCGGCAGTTGGAAATGGTAACAATGATGCAGAGATGGTGAAGATCGCAGCCATAGGGATTGCACTCATGGGTGATGAAGGGTGTAGCAGTAGAACTTTAATACAGAGTGATTTGGTCTCTCACTCTATAGACGATGCCCTCTCTCTCTTTTTACACCCTAAACGGCTTATCGCCACATTACGGAAGTAATATTAGAGTGCTATTTCAGGAGCATCACTTCTGGTGCCTTTGATAGGAAGGTTATCATTTGCCCTCAGACTATAAACAAAAGAAATTTTTGGAGTGTTGCTAACATTTTTTCCTGCATAGTGTAAAGTTTTAGCATGGAAAAGTACCACATCACCTTTTTTCAGTCTAAAATGCACTCGAGTGTCTATAAGCTCTTGGTTCTCTTTTAAGTCATCTCTAAAGCCTGAATTTTCATCAAACTGCTCTGGGCGTAACTGCATCTTATGGCTTCCAGGGATAAACTCCAAAAGACCATTTTCAAGATACTCATCTCCTAAACTAAGCCAGACACTCATCAACTTGTCATTTTCAAAATGCCAATACCTTATGTCTTGATGCCAAGTCGTCACAGAGCTAACCTGCGGTAGTTTGGTCATGATGGAGTTGTGGTGGGCCAAAAGTAGTCTAGGATTTTTCCCAAGCAGTTGTTCCAAGATAGGAAGCATTTCAGGATCTTGCATCCACGCAACAAATAGAGGGTCTCTGTCATACACCTGTCTGAGTCGCCTTGTGGTACGCACACCACTGTGCTTTTGAAGATATTCCTCTTCACTCTCTATAGGCTCTACCATCTCAAAAAGGTGCTGTTGTGCAAGTTCACGAAGTGCATCACAGCGTTGTGGATCAACAAACTGTTGTAAAAGTAAAAAACCATTAGTATTAAATTCGGTGACTTGTGCTTGTGTTAATTGCATACTTAACCTTTATGTATGATATTTTAGCGAAAAAGTAGACCGATATTAGTATTTTGAAGCTATAATTTCACTATGAAAAATGGACATGACTATCAACTGCTAAGTAAACTCTACTTAGAGTACAAGTCATCTCCATTTATAACCCCACTGCGTATAGAACTACTCAAAAGCATAGCGCAGTGTGGTTCCATAAGTGCCGGGGCGAAAGCCATACATAAAAGTTACAAATGGGCGTGGGACAGTGTCGACCAGATGAACCAGTTCGCCTCTCAAACTTTAGTTACCACCTCTAGTGGTGGTAAAGGTGGCGGTGGTGCGACTATTACTCCCTTTGCAGAGGAGTTACTGCTTTATTATAATGATCTTGAACAGATACACCAACGTAAAATCGAGCATTATGAAGAGAGTTTTGAACGGGCATTTGAACAGCATACCTTTTCAAGAGAGATTGCATCCATACTGCAAGGAAACATAGCAAACATCTTTTATCGTGCAAAATATGGGGAAGTGACTATAGATTATGCCGGAACACTGTTAAAAGCACATCTGCCATTTGGTATGGTTTTAACACAAAACAGTCCTGTTAGTTTTGCAGTTGAATCAAACCAGATCATTATTGCTACCCAAGCAGTAAACATCAGTGCGCAGAACCTTCTTATAGGTCAGCTAAAACGTGTTGTTAAAGAAAACAACAGTGTCTATCTAAGCTTAGAGCTGATAACACAAGAGGTACTGACTGTTTTAATAACAGAAGATGCATTAGAACAGTTAGACCTTAAAGTAGGTGCACAATGTTTTGCCTACTTTAAAACAAATACAATAACCATTTTAGGAGAGAGACCTTGAGAGCCATTATCCTCTGTACCATACTCTTAACCAGTGCCATAAACACTTTCGCTCAAGAGAGCAATACCACTGCACCTAAGGTCAAACTACCACGTGCCACGATGTTAAAGAACTCTACCGTTGCCTATTTTGATGAACCCACAGAGGTAGATACCCTAGAAGGGCTCTTCTCAGAAGGTAAGTTTCATGGTCGTTTACGTACCAACACTTTTTACTATTGGTGGGATACACCAGACCCTAAACATGACATCCACCTTATCTCAGGAGTGGGAGGTTCTGTTGTTTATCAAAGTGCCATTTACAAGGGCTTTGATTTTGGGGCGGCACTTTACTACTCTCATGGATTTGTAAAAGAGAAAGAGGACAATGCCCTCTTTCTAAAAGCAGGAAAAGATGCTTTTAGTCGTTATGCATTTCTCAAGACAGGGAACAAAAACATGGCCGTTCTCGGTCAAGCCTACCTTCGTTATAACTGGGAAGATGAAACACAATTAACCGCAGGTCGCCAAATCGTAGAGTCTTTTTACACCAAGTCTAATGACACCAAGATGATACCTAATACCTTTGATGGCGTTGTTTTTCATACAGAGATGATACCGGACAGCGTCATTCAAGTTGCCTATCTTGATAAACAGAAACTGCGAGACCATACAGAGGCCCATGCCGTCTTGATGCGTGGAGATTGTGCAAGTGATGGCTGTTTTGATGACACAGATCCAGAGCAAATCAAAATCGCTACACTCAGTGAAAATGATGACTCAGCCATGCATAAAGGTCTCACCTACACCCGACTCAAAGCTGAAGGCAAACCTACTGACGCCCCACTGATGACTGCTGACTTTCACACCAGTTTTGATTATAGTTTTGAGATAGATGCTGCCGCGTACTATGTTCCTGAGTTGCTCTCACAAGCGATGATAGAACTAAACCATGAGATGAGCATAGGAAAACTACGCATTATCCCTGGAGTACGTTATGTCAAGCAGTTTGATCTCGGTGCCGGTAGTGTTGGCGGCGCCTCTCTCTCAGGTGACTTGAATGCAACCAACACTAAAAGCTATAAAAACTTTGACTCACTTGAGTCTCAAATGATCGCCGCACGATTGGTTTTTAAAGCAGATAACTACAAGTTAAACTTGGCCTACACATATGTTCTAGATGAAGCTGACTTGGTCACGCCATGGCGTGGTTTTGCAACATCTGGATACACCCGTTCTATGGCACGTTACAACTGGAAGGCAAATACCAAGAGTTACCGCGCTGAAGTAGTAAGATGTACCAGTACAGATGGTATTTATAATAAGGTTTATGTTCAAGCATCTCTGCTCTATCAAGATAATGATGATAGAAAGTCAAGCCTTCAGCTCGATGACTCACTCTATTACTATGTTGGTTTTATGCAAAATATTGCAGCTCTTGACAACATGCAGTGGCGCTTACGCCTAGGCTTTCAACAGTTCCTTAACACCTCCCCTAAAACGATAGACAATGAGACATTTAAAGATTCGGATCTCAACAACCTTGACAGTCGTTTTGAGATCAACTACTTCTTTTAACGGTTCACTACTAAGGTGTCCGCTATAAGGTCATGCAGACCTTGCTTTCTGGCTGTAAAAGCTATCATGATAAAACCTATAAAGAATATACTCGAAATATATTTTGAAAAATGACGGATGGTCGCTTGTGCAAAACTGATACGTCCACCATTACCGTCTGTCACATAGATACCTAAGATACTTTTACCAAACGTCGCCTGTCTCTCACTGCTCTCTAAACCTGCATAGTAGAGCCACACAAAAACGATGTCTGCCCAAAATCCCATCTTGCTAAAGGTCTCAACACT
>JALSUN010000192.1 GCA_027061425.1 Helicobacteraceae bacterium | reverse complement strand
CGTTTTAATGGTATCGGTGATCTAAAACTGAGCAGCCAAGACGAAGATGCCATTATCGCCTTTTTAAAAACCTTAACAGATGCGCGTTATGAGGCACTCTTAAAATAAAGCGTTTTTTTTAAATGTTTCATTACCCTTCAGCTCTAAAACTAAGCTCTGAAAACTCCACGGTAAAACAGGCCCCGTTCTCACGATTCTCAACCCGCAGTTTGGCATGATGCTTCTGTGCGATTTGTGAACTCATATAGAGACCAATACCGGTGCCCTTGCCTTCTTCTTTGGTCGTGAAGTGTGCTTGGAAGACATTGTCTATAACAGACTCAGGGATGCCTCCTGCACTGTCTTGTATCTCTAAACGTGGTGTCTCTCCACCGATTGTTTTTATGATGATTTCTCGTGTTTTTATACCGTTATCTATAAAGGCATCTTTGGCATTGTTGATGACGTTAAGAAGGAGATGTTTAAACTCATTTTCTGAACCATAAAGTGTCAAAGGCACTTCCAAGTCTACTACAACATTGATGGTGTTTTTGGTCAACTCATCTTTGGCAAGCAGCAATACATCCTCTACGACCTTGCCCAATTCAAAGTTGTGTAGTTCCGTAGATGGACGGAAGAAACTCCTGAAAGTCCCCAGAGTGTCCGTCATATGGTTGATCTGCGTCTCGATGTCCTTTTGAAACTGCTCGATGTAGGCAGCATCCACTTCACCCTCTTCGTAATCCATCTTGATGAGTTCCGCGTACATGCTCAGCGCATTAAGCGGCTGTTTCCACTGATGTGCCACAGCATCGAGCATCTCACCCATTGCTGCCATCTTGGACTGTTGGAGTAAAAGTCGCTCATTTTGTAGTTCTCGTTCTCTTGCCTCTAAAAGTTCTCTATTGCGCTCATTAAAACGTACGACAAGCTGACCGATCTCTCCATGATCCTGCGTCTTTATCTCAGCGTCCATCTCGTTATGTTCAATCTGTTCACTGATTAACTCAAGTGGTTTGACAATATTTCGACGTACCAATATGTAACCAAACAGTGCTGCGAGGGCAGCAAATATTGCCGTAATCAACATGATCTTGTCATAGACTGCGATCGTATCTTTCAAAATGATATGTTCAGGAATAGCAATCAGCATATGCCATCCGGTATGAGGAAAATAATAGGTTGCCTGTACCGATGACTCATGAAAAATTGGGTCATCTTTGAGTATTTTTGAGTCTATTTTCAACTTCTCCTGATGACCATGACCCCGGTGGTCTATTTCATGAGCCAAAAGTACGGCCTCATTTTTTGTAAAATCTTGCGAAGAAGACATCAATACTTTGACCAGAGAATCATTAACATCTTCTGTATCAGTAGAGTATGGTGTTTTCAAAAAAGTATATTGACTGATGTTCAACACACGTTCATTAACATCGTGCCCATCATTTTTATAGGCTGCCAGTTTACTAGAGTGTATTAACAGTTGTCCGACTCTGTCAGCAAGCAGAAAATAGTGTTCATCCGAATCCACAAGCCTTGAGAAGATCTGCTTCTGTTTTAGACTCAGTTTCACATCCAGACTCGCTACCCCGATAAATATATCTTTTTTATAGATCGGAGCGACGACAGTGATCATCCGTACTTTGGTCACCGGGTCGACATAGGCTTTAGTCCAAAAGGTCTCACCCTCTTTTAACTCTCTGCCCAAAACATAAAACTCCATATTGCGGTATGAGATTTCTGTCTTCTTCTCATAATCATCGACCATAACAAACGCATCATTGTCTTCACGATGAAAGAAATAGGTCAGAGCTTTTGTTGCATGCTTCAAAGCAGAAGGTTCATACCATAACCCACCACTGACGATCTCATTTTCCCTTGAGACTTTCAAAAGCTTTTTCACAACTTCCGGAGCAACGACCTGTTCACTCGCTATATCTGCCATATCTTCAACGATCTGTTCATTACGCAGTTGCGCGATCAAGAGTTCACGTACGACATCGTTGGTCACAAGGGTTACGGCTGCTCCAGCACGTTCTACAAGTCTCTGTTCTCTGAGGTTCGTAAAAAAGAGCATAATAGAGAGAATAAAGAAGGAACTGACCAGCACAAAGAAAAGAATGTTTTTAAATTTTAAAGAGTGATACCATTTCATGAGTTTAGTGTACTCAAATCCTCTTAAAACTGCTCTTCACAAAGGCTTCACAAAACTTCGGCATAATGCTTCCAAAAACAAAGGATTAATAATGTTACAGACCTATCAAGTAGAAAACGTCAAGTGCGGCGGTTGTGCCTCTACCCTCAAGACAAAACTTTTAGAACCATTCGGTGAAGTGGAAGTAAACTTGGAGACGATGCCAAGAGAGATCACTCTTGAAGTCAAGGAGGACCAAGAGCAGGAACTACGAATCTTGTTACGTGGTCTTGGCTACCCTATGAGTGATGAGAAGCTGAATCTTTTCGAGACCGGCACGACCAAGGCCAAAAGTTTTGTCTCCTGTGCTGTCGGAAAGATGGACAACGTCACAGAGAAGTAAAATTTTCTATAAATAAGCAAGCTTCTTGCTTGCTACCATCCATTCATCAAGGCACGTACCTTGTCAAAGATCTCACTCATATGCTTTTTAAAATCTTCATCCACCTCTACCGCACCTAACATGTCTTCTATCCCTATCGTAGCCAAGACCGTTTTACCCTCTTCTTCATAAACTGAAAGACGACATGGCAGATAGACAGAAATCTCGGGCATTGTGTCCAAAGCGGCCTGTGCTGCTACCGGGTTACAAAGCTCATAGACCGTAATATCTGTCTCGATATCATAGCCCTTGCTTTGAAGAATCTTTTTAAATTCATAGGTTCCAAGTAGGCCAAAACCCACGGCCTTCGCATGTTCTTCCAGCTGCAACTTGACTGTTTCAAGCGGATATTGTGTTGTTGTTTTATAGATCATAACGTCTCCTTTTTTCTATTTTTGTTAAAGAAATTATATAAGAAGATTGTGAGTGCTTTGTGAATACACCAACTGTATATCCGGCTTCTAATTAACTTACTGTAAATTGCCCCATCATTCCATGATCTTCATGTTCTAAAAAGTGACAGTGAAACATGAACGGAGCATTTGCATCTGCTGTGACATCATTGATTTGTACAATTATTTTGACGCTCTCATTCGGAGGAATATGCACCACATCTTTGTACCCTTGTTCGCTCTTTTTGACAGCTGCCGTGTTGTTATTTCTAGAAACTACGCGAAAGTGACTTCCATGTACATGAAAGTTATGATCTACGTTCATCTTGTTGACAACCTCCCACTCTTCAGCCTCACCTTGGTTTAAGTTCGCATCAATACGGTTCAAGTCCATCACTTTATTGTTAATGGTAAACCTTCCCATACCGGCCATGTCTAACTCAAAACGACGAGACCTTACCGGAGTGGCCACTGGTTCTAAAGAGGCTAAAGTATCTGGCAGTGTAGTCACGGCTGTCGCTGTATCTTTAACATTGATCGTCATAAATGTTTTGTCGTGACGGAACTCTTTAAGCGTAAAACTTTCAGCCGCTGCATCTGTAAAGTCAACCACTATCTCAGCGCGTTCACCTGGAGAGAGAAGTAGACGAGACATACTGACAGGTGCTTCTAGAAGACCATTGTCTGAAGCGATCTGCTTAAAGGAGATGTTTTCGTTAAAACCTAGTTCATACATCGTAGAGTTCGAACCGTTGAGTAGACGAAAACGTATCTCTTTAGCCTCCGCATCAAAAGTCGGCGCTATAGCACCGTTAACTATAAAGGTCTCACCAATATAACCTCGAGATAACTCCATGTTAGTCGGGCTATAATCCATCTCTGTTCTGTCAGCACTAAACTTGCGATCTTGCAAGACAAGAGGAATATCATCGACACCATAGCGATTAGGGAGGTCTAAAGCACTACTTTCACTGTCTTCAACAATAATAATGCCGGCAAGTCCTTCATAAACATGCTCAGCTGTTTTTCCCATATAATGAGGATGATACCAGTTGGTACAGGCATTCTGGTTGACGGTGTATTGGGCAGACCATGTTTTACCTACCTTTATGACCTGATGGGCAGAGCCATCCATAGTTCCCGGTAAACGCATACCATGCGCATGCATCGTTGTATCTTCTTTAAGATTATTAGTATAATTTACCGACACTGTCTCGCCATTTTTAAGTAAGAGTGTTGGTCCCAAGTAACTACTGTCTATCCCATAACTTTTGGTCTTAACCCCATCAAAAAACTGATGGTTTCCTTCAACGATGTTAAGATCATAATGCATCACGCCATTGCGTTGCGTTGAGTGTAACAAAGTTGGGATAGGAAGGGCGACTGCTAATACGTCGGCACTCCCTTGATCTATATTACTTTCATCATCACCACATCCCGTAAACAACACCACAGCAGTCATACTGCTTAGTTTTAAAAATGTTCTTCTTTTCATTTTGACATCCTATTTTTTAATGACTTTCAGTATCTCACAGTTGTGTTAGTGGAGTGTAAGTTTATATTTTGGCCATTTCTTCTTCACAAAGACTTCACAGACTATCATTACTATTTCACTATCTGAACAATTACTATATATTCAGAGTATTAAGGAGAAAAAATGAAATATCTTGCACAACACTCAAAAGTGTTAATGCACAGCGTCATTCTCAGTTCAATGCTGGCTACTATGGCTTCAGCAGACAATGGTGAAGATGTCACAGTACTTCAAGTCGCTCAAGAGCAAAACGCACTTTCTGGTTTCCAACTCGCAGGTTACGCCTCGTTTGGATATTCTAATACCAAAGATGTACATGATGGGTCTTTTGATCTGGTCAATTTCTCACCTATCTTTCACTATGGATACTCTGACATCCTACAGTTTGAAGGAGAGGTAGAATTTTCCATCGCAGCAGACGGAGAGACTGAGATTGATATGGAGTATGCTGCTGCCAACCTCTTTTTAAACAACTACATGTCATTGACACTTGGTAAGTTCATGTCACCTATCGGTCAGTTTCGTCAAAACTTCCATCCATCATGGATCAACAAAATGCCGGATGCACCTGTAGGCTTTGGACATGGAGGGGCAGCACTCTCTTCTAATGTTGGTGCAGCACTGAGAGGTGGTCTGCCTAAAGTACTTGGTATCCGCCACAACTACGTTGTTTATGTCTCTAATGCCTATACGTTAGAGGTTGCACCAGATGGTGATGTTGACATCGTAGCTGAGGGTTCTACTGCAAACAACAATGGAACAGCACCAACCTTTGGTGGGCGCTATGCTATAGACCCTATTGGTGGTATGGAGATCGGTATTTCCGGTGCTTATGGTAAAATCGCTGATCTTAACAGTAGTAGTAACCCTGACAAAATCACTGCGAGAGACTACAATGTTCTCGGTGCAGACCTTACCTACCACATTGGTAATTTCGATCTTAGAGGAGAGTATGTCGAACAGAATATTGGAGAGAGTACAGACCCTCTTGGCATAGAGGGTGGTAAATGGCAAGCCGCTTATGCACAAGTCGCTTACCAAATCGACATGTTGCATCTTGAACCTGTACTGCGTTATGGATTTTACAAAAATCCTGAACTTGAACAAAAACAGACTGCACTTGGTCTCAACTACCTCTTTTCAAACAATATCATTGCCAAAATGGCGTATGAGTTTGGTAATCGCACCAGTCCTGATGAAGACACCGGTGTTGACACCACTATAAAAACTGACAAATTTTTAGCCCAACTGGCATTTGGGTTCTAGGAGTATATGATGAAAACATTACTAAAAACAACACTGATCACACTCGTCTTCTGTCTCAACACACTTCACGCCGAAGAGAACAAAGCAGATGTTATGAATGGTGCACAAGTATGGACTGATGTCTGTATGCGCTGTCACAACCTACGTCAGCCTGCTGACCTGAGTACAAGAGCATGGAAGTTCTCTATGAACCATATGCGTATTAGAGCGGGTCTGACTGCCGATGAGACACGTGACATTCAAGCCTTTATACTACAGTCAAAATCTACTGTGGATGGCACACAGTAGCCACTACTATAAAAGAACATTTTTGTTCTTTTACACAACATCATGAAGCCAAACATAACGTTGTAGCTCATCTAAAACAGCATCTTGCTCTTTCTCTGACAAGGTATTTAAATGTCTTTTAAAGCGTTCTAATTCACTGTTATCTTCAGATTTTGACTGTTCTTGCGCATGTTGGGCCATACAATAACTCAAAATACCTAACAGACTCACAACCTCTTCATTAGCTACTTTCATCTTCGAACCTTTAATTTTTTATATTTTATAGTCTCATAAAAGTGTTAGTTAACTGTTAGTCCTCACAAACCCTTCACACTTTCTTACTATACTCTCACAAATCAACAACAAAGGGCAACAATGACAAAGATTACAATAGTACTTTTTAGTACACTACTTGGTGCAACACTCTCTCTATCTGCAGCATCATCAATGAAATGTGGTGCAGGAAAGTGTGGCGGTGAAAAGCAGGAGAAAAAAGAGACTAAAAAAGATACCGAGATGAAATGTGGTGCTGGCAAATGTGGTAAAGCAGATAAAAAAGAGAAATCTTCTGGAAAATGCGGCAGTGACCATATGAAAAAGCATGATGGAAAATGTGGGTAACCTACGAACCTATCAACCCCTCTCTTGCAGGGTGTGTCGAGACCACAACATCAAAAATCCGATATAATACACCCATGCATATATTACTCTTAGAAGATGACACCGTTCTTGCAGATATCTTAATAGACTATCTTAAAGAGTCCAACAAAGTTACCCACACCTACAGCATGAAAAAAGCACTTTCCCTTTGTGAAGCAGCCACTTTTGACCTCTATATCTTTGACATTAATGTTCCTGATGGCAATGGGATTTCACTGCTTCAAAAACTACGCAGTTTTA
>JALSUN010000191.1 GCA_027061425.1 Helicobacteraceae bacterium | reverse complement strand
CAATATATATAGGATGTTTGTCTTTATAGGTCTCATAGATCCACCGCTCCACATCATCGCGGACCCCATTGTCATTACTGTCAACACCAAGCAGTGTTGCGTTGTTTACAGCCGGGTCTGGTTCAGGCGGCAAAGTATGTCCGTTTATGACAATGACCTCTTGGTCTGGTGTCCAATCGCTTGTTTTACTTGTAGAGAACCCGTCACTCTGAGTACACCCTGTCAACAAGGCTGTTGCAACTAATATGATTGCTATTAAAAGTTTTTTATGTTTTAACATGTTACTTCCTATGTTATAGTTGTCATATACTATCTAAGTAGAGATATTAATACAATGTTTAGGGTATATTTTGAGAAATATGTTTTATTTTAATAAGAAAGTGATGTAATGTGTTCTCTTGGAAATGGGTTCCATTTTTTAAAGATATGTTCTTTTATTATTGTAAATAACGTTTGACTACTCTGTGAAGATAAGAATCCACAAATCTGTACTTGTTTGAATACTTAAACTTGTGGACTCCTGCCTTCGCAGGAGTGACGGCAACAATAACTGTTAAATGATCGGGACTTAATCGAATCAAGTATTTCCACAATGTGCTTTTTCTTGTTTACATGCTACCTTATTATTTAAACTGTGGCGGACTAAACTTTTTTTCTCTGTCGCGCCAGAGATGAGAAGCGTTAAGTAAAAGCCAACTGCTTGGCTTTTATAGCTTCGGAAACAGAGTTGATATGCGAAGCATCAACACCGTAGACCTGTTTGAGCGATGAGCGAGTTATGGGTTTTTAGGTAGAAATGAAACAAAGTGAGGGAAGTCGGTAGCTACCGACCCTGAAGCCCTGCTAGAGTCAGTTTTGTTACGATACGAAATTTAGTTCCGTCCTGTACGGCACTTTAGTGCTGTGTGTTTCTTATTTTGCTGAGTCAAAAAAAGAAAGATTAGAAAGACAAAGCTTAAGAGTCAAAAAAACTTGAAAACAATACTAAAAAGTAGACCACATCTAAAAAAGTCTACACTCACTTAAAACTTAGTCACAAAGCGCAATAACTTCAATTTCCACTAAAGCGTTTTTAGGCAAAGTCTTAGCCGCGACAAGTGAACGTGCCGGTTTATGGTCACCAAAAGCTTTGGCATAGATCTCATTAACAGTGACAAAATCATTAATATCTGCTACAAAAGCCATCACCTTAACCACACGATCAAGAGAAGATCCTGCCTCTGCCAAAACATTACGAAGGTTCTCAAAAACCTGTTCTGTCTGCAATACCACATCATCTTCTACCATCGTGCCATCAGGACGAAGTGCAATCTGTCCTGAAGTGTAGACCATACCATTGACTTTTACTGCTTGTGAATAGGGACCTATGGCTGCTGGAGCCTTGTTTGTTGCTACGAATTCCATTGTTTTTCCTTATTTTGTTGGTGTTTGTGCAAGCATTGCTGCTTTTTTCTGTTTTCTGTACTTTCTCTCAACATCACCCATCATAGAGAAGTAGTCTTCCGTCTCCCAATACCCTGGTACACTATAGATCACCCGACCATCTGGTGCTAAAAAGTAGGTCATCGGAACCATAGGTGCTTTCAGACAAGGGGGATACTTGTCTTTGTTTCGTGTTAGTGCCACGGGTGCATACTTTTGGTTAAGATTGTTGATGATCACTGTCTCTTTTAATGTTGTGGATTCCAGTTTACGACACCATCGGCAAGTCTCAGAAGTAATCACAACATAGATGATCTTGTTCTCTTTTTGAGCCTGTGCCTTTGCAGCTTCAAAACTGCTGTTCCAAGCCACCTCAGCACCATAAAGTGACTGTAATATAAGAACAAGCATAAGTATATAACGCATATTTTTCCTTTTGATGGTGATATTGTAGCAAAGGAAACTAAGGGTATCTCCCATATTATCAAGCAGTCACTAGATTCGTCACTCCTGCGAGGCGTAAACAAATAGGAGAAACAAAAGTCATTTAGTAGCATCAACCGTTTGATCCCTGCCTTCTCAGGAATGACACCATTGAGGCTCAAAGTAGTCTCACTAAAGAAAATTTATTGATAACTGTCCTATAATAGAATACAGAGAACAGGGAGCTAGATATGTCAACACTTAAAAAAGAACTTCTTAGTGAAATAACATCACTCAACACTACCGTTATAGAGTTGCGTCATCACCTTCATGAGCATCCAGAGCTCTCCAACCAAGAGGAAAAAACCACCGCCCTTCTCCAAGACATTTTAAAAGAGACCCCACTTAAGATCACCACGTATGAGACCCATTATGGACTTATAGCTGAACTCATAGTAGATGAGAGCAGACCTTTTGTGGCCCTTCGCGCAGACATTGACGCCCTTCCTATAAACGAGCAGACCCTTGTTAACTACAGTTCTGAGACAAAAGGCATTATGCATGCCTGTGGACATGATGCCCATACTGCCATACTTCTTGGTGTCGCCCTCGCCTTTTCCAAGCTACAACAGCCCCTAAATGCCAACCTTCGTTTCATTTTCCAACCTGCTGAAGAGGTCTTGGATGCAGGTGCCCAAGAGATGATAGCCGATGGTGTTTTAGAAAATGTCAAAGCCATCTTTGCACTGCATGCTTATCCTTACCTCCCAACAGGACAGATAGGTTACAAGTATGGCGTTATGCTCGCCTCAGCAGACATGTTTGAAATCCGTATTAAAGGTAAAAGTTCTCATGGTGCCCGTCCGCATGAAGGAGTTGATGCTATTTTGGTCACCTCGATGGTCGTCAATGCACTTAACCACATCGTCTCACGACAGATAGACCCACTCCATCCTGCTGTCATCTCACTTGGAACCATAGAAGGGGGTAAAGCCGCCAATGTACTCTGCGACCATGTTGTTTTAAAAGGTACCGTAAGAACGGTCAACCATGATGTTCGCGGTAAAATCCCTGAGATGATGCGCATCACCATGGAGGGCATTTGTAAGTCTATGCATGCCTCTTTTGAATTTGACTATACCTATGGCACACCTGAAGTATGCAACGATAAAAAGATGGTCGACCTCATCGTTAATGAGGCGCGCGAGGTACTCGGTGAAGAGAACTGCATAGACCTACAAGACCCCGTAATGGGCGGTGAAGACTTTGGTTTTTACTTGGAGAAGGTACCTGGTGCCTTTATACGACTCGGCACTTGCTCAGATAATGAAGAGAGTTGCTACTCTCAGCACAACAGTCGCTTTAATGTAGATGACCACGCTTTGCAATATGGCATGAAAGTCTTAGCACTCAGCGCGATCAAGGCACTTGAAGATGTCTGACACCCTCTCGTTAAGCCTCTATAACAGAGAGGACATCACGCTTATTTACACGGCGCTTACCCAGTGGCAGACGCGTAGTGGTCATGACTTTAGCAAGATGAGACTTGCCCTCCAAGAGCTTCTCGAAAACACCCTGCAACACGCCTATGATGATACATCCGCAACGGAGATCGCTGTTCATGTCACATTTAGTCTACAGGAGTGTCAGCTAAAAGTCACCCTCCAAGAGTTTGGAAAACCTTTTGACTTTACACCCTATCTGAGTGAGCCCATCAATGCCACAGCAGACCATGCCAAAGGCTTTTACCACATCTACGATCTTGTAGATACCTTTTACTTTACTACACTTGGAAAAAAAGGGAAGCGTTTTACACTCATTTTATCCCTTGAAAACTGCACCTCTGAACCTCAAGACAGATCAAACACTGTACACAAAGTACCCGTAAATGTAGAAGATATGGTACTTCGAGATTTTGAAGAACATGACGCAGAAGCGATTAGCCAGCTCATCTATAAAAACTACGACTACACCTATTATAAACCCTATTTTTATAACCCTTTAGCCGTAAAAGAGGCCAACTTAAAGAAGAAGCTATTTTCATTTATAGCCAGCTACCACCAACAGACCATAGGACACTTTGCACTGGTACCACGGGCCAACACCAATCTAGCAGAAGTAGCCATAGCCGTAGTAGCACCAGAGTTTAAAGGGGTTGGTATCATGAATCACCTTTTTGTAAAGCTCATTGCCTATGCTCAAGAACACCACTACCGCGCGATCTTTGGTGAGGCCATCATGTTACACCCCTACAGCCAAAAAGCCAACCTCAAAAAGGGGATGTTTGAGAGTGCCTTGGTCTTAGGACTGGTTCCCTCAGACATAGAGATAGAGCATAACCTCAAGCTCAACCACCGCAGTGGTGTTTTGGTAGGTTATCTACTCTTTAATAAAATAAGGATTGCTGTTAATGTTCCCTCAAAGTATAAACATATGTTTACCAAGACCTACACACAGTTTGATCTCACAACTACCGCACCACTTGCAACCCGCACCATCACACCGATTCAGACACATATAGACAGAGAGCTCAACCTCTCTACCTTACAGATAGATGCTTTTGTAGATGAGAGTGAACTACATAAACAAGTAGAGACCTTAATGTTAGAACAGACAGACATGATCTATGCTGACATCAACCTTCACCGCATCTCTGGCATCGACAGTCTCATTGCGACACTCAACAACATGGGCTTCTTCTACTCAGGTATTATGTTTGACTTTTATCATGATGAAGATTATCTGCGTCTGCAAAAGGTCTGTTCGACCAACATCGACACCCAAGAGCTTGTCACCTATTCACCTTTTGCCTCGGAACTGCTTGACTTCATTAGAGAGGACCAAGAAAAAACTGGCTCCAGCAGTTAGCACTATTTTCAAATTGCATTAAGTATGATGGTCTTATTAGAAACACTCAAAAAATTTCAGCTTGATTAAAGAGCAAAACTGTTGCCTTTAATGATATAATCATACAAAAATTATCGGATTAATTATGTTGATGACCCGCGCTAGCGAATATGCTCTTTTATCACTTATAGTTCTTGCCAAGGCAGAGAAGCCGATGGATGCTGAGACCCTCTCAAGAGAGTTAGATATCTCTAAAAGTTTTTTAGCCAAAATTCTACAGTCCATGGCTAGAAAAGGCATCCTTAACTCCTACAAAGGTGCCCATGGTGGATTCTCTCTTGCTGTAGAGAGTAAAGATGTCTCTGTGCATGCCATTATGTGTGCTGCTGAAGGTAAGTCACCGGCTGTTTTTGACTGTGCTTCTAGCGAAAGTACCTGTCCCTCAGAAAAGGCATCTGCCTGTTCTATATGGCCATTTCTAAACCGTCTTCAAGGCAAAATAGATGACTTTCTTGAGCATCTCACCCTTGCGGACATCATGGAGAAGTAAGACTTCTCTTTAAAGGACCCCTTTGAAACCTACTATATACCACCTCTCTCACATCGATCTTGACGGCTACTCTTGCCAACTCATTATGGAGTACACCCCCTACACCATCTTCTCTTACAATGCCAACTATGGCGCTGAAGTGGTAGAGCGTCTTAACGAGATTTTGGAGGCACTAAAAAGTGCGAACAACCCTGCTCTTATCTTCATTACGGACCTGAACCTCACGGCAGACGAAGCCAGATGGCTTAACCGTGAAGTAGAACGTCTTAATGAAAAAGGCAAAAAAGTTACCATTACCTTGAGAGACCACCACGGTAGTGGACAGGAGTCAGCAGACAAATACCCATGGTACTTTTTGGACACCACCAAGTGTGCTACTAAGTTAGTGTATGAGTATGCTCAAGAGCATTTTGAACTTGACCAACCTCAATGGATGTCAAAGTATGTTGATGTGGTTAACGCTGTCGACCTTTGGCACCAAGACGAAGTTGAAGATTTTGAGTATGGTAAAGTTTGTATGCGTCTTGTAACTGAGACCCGAGAACTTAACCGTGTGGTCTTTGGAGATGAAGATCGTAAGTACAAGGTGGCACTACTTAAAGAGGCAGCACAGATGGTACATGAAGATCGTGCCAACATCGTTTTAGATGAGAAAATCCACTCGCTTAAAAAGAACTTCTTTCGTGATGATGAAGACAACACCCTAGACAACCTAGCGACCAAGTTCATCGTGAAGCTACTTGGTTCTAAGATGAAGACTATGACCATCTACTATAAAGGCTATAAAGGCTTTTTGTCTTATGCTGTTGGTAATACCTCTATCGTTGGTAATGGCTTTTTAGTCACCTATCCTGAGTATGACTTCATTGTCGATGTCTCTACAAGAGGCACGATGAGTCTACGGGCCAACAACAAGGTCAATGTCGCTATGATCTCTAAAGAGTGGGCAGGTGGTGGTGGACATCCAAACGCTGCGGGTGGTCGCATCCAAGGTTTTAAAGAGCAGTTTCGTTATGACAAGGTCAAAACGCAGATAGAGAACCTCATCCATGCCAAAGAGTCAGTGGCAGGGAAGCTTGATTATAAAGAAGAGGCGTAAGCTTCTTAACTTCCGCCTATTCCACTCTTAGCTAAGGCCTCTTTGACACTTTCATCCGCCATCGTGACATTCCACGCTGGCTCCCAAACAATCTCAACCGCGCAAAAGTCACTATCAGTCTCTCTAACAACGGCTTCTTGAACCCACTGTATCATCATTTGGTGAAGAGGACACCCCCTTGTAGAGAGTGTCATCTTCACAGAGACATGACCATTTTTAAGAACCGTCACATCATAGATGAGTCCCATCTCTACCAAGTTAAACCCTACTTCAGGGTCAATGACTGTACTTATAGCTTTATAAACTTCTTCTTCTGTAACAACTGCCATTATTTATCCTTCAAAACTTATAATTTCAAGAATTCTAGCATCTCAACTACAATGTGCAGTTGATATAGATTAAGACCTTATCATCGTATAAACATAATCACTCTATAATCTATCTATCTTTAAATAAGGAATCTAGTATAACTTTTCGTATCATGATCCTTCTCTTTTACATCGGTACGACACTTCCTCTCAATGCTTCAGAATTCTTATATAAAGACATTAGTAGAGAAGAGAACCAAACCATCACATGGATAGCACTTCCTTACGCTTTTACAAGTACCTCTA
>JALSUN010000190.1 GCA_027061425.1 Helicobacteraceae bacterium | reverse complement strand
AGATCGCTGAGAAGAAATGGATGATCCCTGATGGTACCCTTAATGGTGTTGGTAAACAGCACATCATGAAGATCCACCGTGACATCGAAGATGGTCTTGTGAAGTTTGCATGGGTCAACGTATGTAATGCATACCAGGATTCTGCAAGCGCCAGCCACTGGATCAAAGCAGCACGTGAGATGGACAACTTCATCGTAACGTCTGACGGTTATCCGGGTATTTCTGCGAAGGTCTCTGACCTTATCCTTCCATCGGCTATGATCTATGAGAAGTGGGGCGCTTACGGAAATGCGGAGCGTCGTACACAGCACTGGCGTCAGCAGGTATTACCGGTTGGTGATTCGATGTCTGATACCTGGCAGTGGGTCGAGCTTTCCAAGCGTTTTACCGTTGATGATCTGTGGGGCGAGTATGCACCGTCCGGTCCTCGTAAAACACCGTTGGCCGATGTTCGTGCCAAAGCTCAGGCTATGGGTTACAAAGGTGACACGACGATGTATGAGATCCTTTTTGCGAACAAGATCGCAAAAGATTACAAACTCGATCAAAAAGATCCTATCCAAAAAGGCTACGATAACTCTGAGGCTTATGGCGATGTACGTAATGTTGTCGGAACAGACGGTAAAGTCTTTGAGGGTTATGGCTTCTTTATCCAGAAATATCTCTGGGAAGAGTATGCAGCCTTCGGACGCGGTCATGGACATGACCTTGCACCGTTCGATGTCTACCACAAGGTACGTGGTCTTAAATGGCCGGTTGTTGATGGTAAAGAGACACCATGGCGCTTCAACGCGAAGTACGATCCGTATGCAGCTAAAGCGACCAACAACGGTGAGACAGGTGAGTTTGCCTTCTATGGTAAGATCGCCAAGGCTCTTAAACAGGGTAATTTGACTGGTGTGACTGACAGCAAGAAAAAACCATTGCCAAACAAAGCGAAGATCTTCGCCCGTCCGTACATGGATTATCCTGAAAAGCCGGATTCTGAGTATGATACTTGGTTGGCAACAGGTCGTGTACTTGAGCACTGGCACTCTGGTACGATGACGATGCGTGTACCTGAACTTTATCGTGCGGTTCCAGAAGCACTCTGTTACATGCACCCTAAAGATGCTGAGAAGCGTGGTACTAAACGTGGTGAATTGGTCTGGATCGAATCACGCCGTGGTAAGGTTAAGGCACGTGTTGAGACACGTGGACGTAACCGACCACCACGTGGACTTGTCTTTGTGCCTTGGTTTGATGAGCGTGTCTTCATCAACAAGGTAACACTTGATGCAACATGTCCGATGTCTAAACAGACGGATTACAAGAAATGTGCCGTAAAAATTTACAAAGCATAAGTTTTTAAAGCGAAAAGGGAAGGAAAACAGTTGTGAGCAAAAGTAGTCGAGAGCCTATCAGCGACAGAAGAAAGTTCATTTTAAACATGGCACGCGGTGCAGGTTTAGCTGCATTGGGTGGTTTTGTTTGGAGTGCCTATGTAGATGAAGTAACAGCCTCAACGCTGCTACTGCGTCCGCCGGGAGCTCTGAAAGAAGATGACTTTTTAAAGACGTGTATCAAATGCGGGTTGTGTGTAGAAGCCTGCCCGTACGATACTTTGGTTCTTGCTGCACCGGGTGACCATAAACCATTGGGAACACCATTTTTTACGCCAAGGGATGTTCCGTGCTATATGTGCGAAGATATTCCGTGTGTTCCTGTCTGTCCGACAGGAGCACTGAACGAAGAGAGTGTTACAACCGATGGCAAACTGGACATTCATGACATCGATATAGGACTTGCGGTTATTGACCATGAGAGCTGTATTGCCTTTTGGGGCATACAGTGTGATGCCTGTTATCGTGCCTGCCCGATCCTGGGTGAGGCGATCACGATCGAGTATGATAAAAACGAGCGTACCGGTAAACATGCGTTTATGAAACCGGTGGTTCATGGTGATGTCTGTACGGGTTGCGGTATGTGTGAACAGGCGTGTGTGACAGAAAAAGCGTCCATCTTCGTTCTGCCTAGAG
>JALSUN010000189.1 GCA_027061425.1 Helicobacteraceae bacterium | reverse complement strand
GGAGTTCATCGATACACGCCCTTCCAAACAGAAAAAGAGGCTGGCTATGACGCTTAAAGAGGAGATAGAGACCTTTCAGGCACTCTATGAAGGTTCTCCACTTATACAACCTGCACTTGGACTTTTGATAGAGGTTGACGACTATCTCGACAACACCAAGTAAGCTCTGCTAACGTTGATATTTCGATCATGAAAATTATGGAGTGCCTGTGTTAGAAGTCTTTTCCATCATATTAACTCTGATACTGGTTTCAAAATATCTGGAGGAGATTTTAAAGGTCCCCTTTGTCCTCATCGTTATCATCCTGGCTTATCTCTCCAACGCACTGTTCGACCTTTCGATCCTCGGAGAAAACTTCGAGTCCATCATGTATCTGATGCTTCCGATCGTCCTGATCCCCGATGTCCTCGGTCTTTCACGCAGCGAACTCAAAGAGAACCTGCCCAACATCTTCTACCTCGCTGTCGTTGCCGTCATCCTCTCCATCGCTCTGGCTGTCGGTATCACCTATGCACTTGATCAGACTTACCATCTCACCCTCTTTGAACTGCTTATCGTCTTTACTCCGTTGATGGCAACCGATGTTGTCTCTGTCGGGGCCATCTTCTCCAAGTTCAAACTGCCCCAACAGCTTAAACTACTGGCCGAAGGAGAAAGTCTCTTTAATGACATCACAGCTATGATCATCTTCTTTTTCATCGCCATCCCCTTCATCGCAGGCAGCCATCCTACCCCTGTCGACCTCATACAGACCACACTCTATACTGTCATCATCTCGACAGTCGTCGGTGCCCTGTTTGGCTTTTTAGGCTATTACAGTTTCAAAATTGCCAAGGACAACTTCTCACAGCTGATCTCCATCTATGTTATGGCCAGTCTCTCTTTTCTCATCGCAGACAAGATCGATCTTTCCGGCATCCTCGCCGTTATCATCGCAGTACTTGTCTTCAAGTACCTTTTTGATAAAGAGGGACACTACAAAAAGAAAAACTTCATCATCAAACATCTCAACTCTACAAGCAGCAGCGAACTGTCGTTTCGAAGCTACAAAAAAGAGTCCTACTATATTGGTCTCTTCGCCAATGCTGTCATCTTTATCTCTATCGCCAATGTCGTCAGCATCGATATGTATTTTAAGTACAAGACAGAGATCCTCTACACCTTCTTTTTGACCACACTCATCCGCTACTTCGTGGTCTGGCTTATGGTGCGATACAGAGGTCTTTCACTCAAGTGGAACAACATCTTAACCCTCTCAGGCATGAAAGGTGGTCTCGCACTGATCATGATCGTCTCTCTGAGCGATAATTTTGCCTATAAGGAGATGTTCATGGCCGTCGTTCTTGGTGTTGTCATCCTCTCCATCTTTGTCTACACAGTTTTGTTGATGGGTTATCTCTATTATGAGAAAGATGCCATGCTCCTCGACACAGCCAAAGAGCATCAGCTCATACTCAAAGACATTCATGAACTGCTGGCTAAGGAGAAAAAGACGGGGGCCTACAATGAGGTTATCTTCGAGGATTTTGTTGAAAAGGAGATCCACAGAGCAGAACGCTACAACTTTCTCTTTTCCATCATCGCCTTCAAAACAGATACTACCACACTTAAAAAGATAGAGATGCTTTACCTACGCAGTAGTGACTATTTTGGAAAGATCGATCACAAGACCTATGCCATCTTGTTAACACACAGTACTGTAGAAACCTCACTTGTCTATGCTAAAAAACTTGAAAAGACCCTCCACCATAAACACATCGCCATCAGCCAGTATATGCCCGGAGACACTGTAGACCTACTCTATGACAAACTAAAAGTCGCACTCAACGACAAAAAAGAGATCGATATCGAGGTCTAGCATAACGGCTGCCTAAGCACGTCCTCATGTGTTTATACTGTAACCCAGCTCTCTCGAACTCTCTATAAAATCTTTTTTTAACTTTTTACGCAAACGGTGGACAACCGCTGCTATAGCATTGTTGGAAACATCCTTTTGCCATATCTTTTCACGCAGGTCA
>JALSUN010000188.1 GCA_027061425.1 Helicobacteraceae bacterium | reverse complement strand
AGAGTATGGATAGAACGTTTAGCGAGAGGCACTGATCCCAAAACCTACTTGGTTGATGTAGGTACGAAAATCTATAAGACTTTGACCATAACCACTAAAGCCTTGAACATAATAGAAGACATTTTTACTGTTGCCCACAGGGTACGTCAACTCTAGCTCTGCCGCCCCTTTGTGAGTCGAGGCGTTATAACGACCATTAAAGCGTGTCAACAACTTGTCATAAGCGTAGTTCAACTCTAAAGCACCATAGCCGTAATAGTCTACGATATCACCATTGTCCTTAATGGTGTCGATAGAGAGTATAGGGTACCACAGGGTGAGGTTGGCAAAGAAGCTCCCCCACTGAAAGAAACCTTTAGTATAGAGACGGTTCCATGATCGAGAGGGGTCTGGTATGGTGTTGTTCTCATCATTGTACTCTACCTGACCATTTGACTGGTGGATAAATCCCAAGGCTGCACCTTTCATTCCCACAACATCTAGCTTATGATAAAAGGGAAAGGTAACAAAAGCTTCTGGCATGTAGTTGGTCTCTCGAAAAGGCTCTGACTGTATCAGCACCTGCCAGTAAGAGCGCTGGGTGTAGGCCAAAGTCCAGATCTGACTGGCATCAAAAAGTTCACTCACATAGTCACCACGCAGTGAGAGTTGAAACTTCAGTTCAGCCTTTCTATAAGCTTCATCTCCAGCGAAAAGTAGATCACCATTAGGTACTTTGTCCAAAAAAGAGGCTACTACATAGTTGGCATGATACGCACGAAGGGCGAAGTCTCCACTCATAAGCTCTAAAGCTGTTTCAGACGACTGCGCATCTTCTATAGGATCATAAGCATGATAAAACCGTTCAAGACTTTTTGCTTTTTCATGGTCAAGTGCCTTCCATGCTGCCGCTTTTTTATACCAAGCGTCTGCCTGAGCACTGTCTTGTGTAACACCTTCTCCCTCTTCATACATACGACCCAGTTTATAAGCGGCCTTGGGATCATGATGATTGTTTGCGGCATCCAGATAAAGAGGAAGTGCTTTTTCGTAAGATGCATCTTCATAGAAGTTATTAGCTTCAGTAAGTTGCTGATCTGCTAAACTCCATGTACTTAACATGGCAACAATAAGTAACTGTTTTATCATTTTGATTCCTAATAGTTTTACGTTCTCATATTGTACAGAAATGGGTCTCATATTTCCTAAGAATCTGCCCTATCGTCTGTTATTATAACTAAGGGCTATGTTCTTTTTTTAGAAAGTGTAGATGAGGGTGTACAGCCAAAAAGTTTTTTATACTCACTCGTAAAATGGCTCATATGGTTAAAACCACACGTATAAGCCACATCAGAGATTCGTAACTTACCACGCTCACCATCGAGTAGTTCCTGCTTCACTGCGTTGAGCCGAAGATTTTGTAAAAACCTCTTGGGTGTGATGCCGTAGAGTTTCTTAAAAGCGTTGTAAAGCTGTCGTTCACTGATGTTCAACTCTGCCGCAACACTTTTCATGTCCACCTGCTCCATAAGCCTGGTTTCGAGCAGCTCTTTAACTCTAGAGATGTCAAATTTCTTCTGTAGCGAGATGCTCTCTTTAAACACTATTGAGGCAAAAATAAAGTCTATAATCTCTTTTTCAATACTCTCATAACGATCTTCAAAAGTTAGCTTTAATGCATCGGTTGACAGATAGGAGATCCAAGCCTTGATAGCCTCTATAAAAACATTAAGCTTCTCAGGCTAGATGATCAACTCATGCTGATCGTGCGGGTAAAGTTTATTGGTACGCATGCACAGTATGACAAAATAAATGCGAAGGAGATATAACAATGCTACTTAAACCTATTAAAAATGAATTGGACTATGACGATGCACTCACTAGAGTTGATGAACTTATGGAGATAAACCCTAAGAAAAAAGGGTCAGTCGCCACCTATAATTTCTACTAAAACTGCTACAAATCGTTACCTTTTTAAGCTATGCTTTCCACCTTTTGAGTATTGAAATTAACATCATATTTCCGATTATTTTTATACAGA
>JALSUN010000187.1 GCA_027061425.1 Helicobacteraceae bacterium | reverse complement strand
AGAAGCAGTACAACGTGCTTATCGACACTAAAAAACTTCAAGATATTGGTGTCACTTATGCCGATATCGTGGATGCTCTTCAAAAGAGTAATCAAGCCGCAGGGGGTCAATACTTAGAGTTTAACCGTGAGCAGTACCTCATTCGTGGGGCGGGTCTTTACAAAACATTAGATGACATTCGTAACACGGTTGTGAAGTCGAGTGCAGGTCAGTCTGTTACTATTAGAGATGTGGCGACTGTTGAAGCCGGCAGTGCACCACGTTTTGGTGCGGTGAGTATTAGTGGTGAAGAGGCTGTCATGGGAATGGTTCTTCAAAGAACCGCTACCAATGCAGCTAAGGTAGTCGAACGTGTCTTAGAAAAAGTACCAACAGTGAATGCGGCCTTACCTAAAGGCGTAGTCATCAAAACCATTTATGACAGAACCGAGATCACACACAAAGCGGTCAATACCATGACCTCTGCACTTTTAAGTGGTGTTATTTTAGTAGCGATCGTCTTGTTCTTGTTTCTCTTTGAACTGCGTTCTGCCTTTATCGTTATTATCTCTTTACCACTCTCTCTGCTTATCGCCTTTTTGTTGATGGATTACTACAACATCAGTGCCAACCTTATGAGTCTGAGTGGTCTTGCTATTGCTGTGGGAATGATCGTGGATGGCACTATTGTCATCGTTGAGAACTCTTTTAGAAAACTCCACGATGAACCCGATGCTGATAGATTGCAAGTGATAGGTGATGCGGCAAAAGAGGTGGCAACACCAGTAACCTTTGCGGTACTCATTATTGCTGCTGTTTTTATTCCGCTGCTAAGCCTTGATGGTCTGGCTGGAAAGCTTTATGGTCCTATGGCGATCAACATCGTCTTTGTTATGCTTGGTTCACTTCTTGTGGCCTTAGTCTTAGTCCCTGTTTTGACATTTTTACTTTTAAAACCTTCAAAGTCCAGTGAAAATGCGGTGATGCGACAGATCAAAAAGGGCTATACCCCAATGTTAAAGTTTGCATTGAACCATGCCAAAGTACTTTTGGGAGCAGTATCCATACTCTTTGTAGTCATGGCTTACATATTAACCCTGCAGGGGCGGGAGTTTATGCCTGAGCTTAATGAAGAGTCTATTATGTACCGTGCCATCTCTATACCGGGTACTGGACTAGAACACTCTACAGAGACTGCAGCAAAGATAGAAAAGTACATTTTAGAGCAGTACCCTGACGATGTTAAAGCAGTTCTTTCTATGATAGGAAGAAGTGAAAAAGGTGAAACAGCACAGGCCAACTACATGGAAGTGTTGCTGACACTAAAGCCGGGTATAGAAGACCTTCCTGCACTGACTGAAAGGATGAATGATGACCTTAAAGAGCACTTTGAATATGTTCAGTTCATCCCGACACAACCTATCGCCATGCGTATTGAAGAGCTGTTAGAAGGTGTTAAAGCTGAACTTGCAGTCAAAATTTATGGTGATGACCAAAAGGTTCTTGACACTATCGCAAAAGAGATCCAGTCCAAATTGAGAGGTGTTGATGGACTTGGTGAGATGGAATTGGAAGTTCAACTTGGTCAGGCACAGATTAAAATAGAACCAGACTACTTTGCTCTTGCACGTTACGGCATCAGTGTGGATGAAGTAATGGATGTGATTCGTAATGGTATTGGTGAAGAGCCTGTCAGTGAGAAGATCGAGGGGATCCGTCGTTTTGGCATAGTCCCTAAGATCAAAGGAGCTAAAAAAGATATAGAAGCTGTTAAAAATGTCACCATGCGCGCACAAAATGGTGCTTTGGTTCGACTAGACCAGATCTGTGACATTACTATACAGCAGGGGGCTTCGTTTATCAAACGTGAGAACTTGAGTCGTTACATGGTGCTCTCTATGGATGTCGATGGACGTGACGTGGCGTCGTTTGTCGCTGAAGCAGACCAGATCATCAAAGAGAAGGTCAACATTCCTGACGGTTACTACATCGGCTGGGCAGGTGACTTTAAAAACATGAAAGAGGCGACACAGAAGCTTATGGTCATCATCCCGATCACGATCTTCTTGGTCATCTTACTACTCTACACTGCATTCAACTCACTCTCAAAGGCGATGTTGATTTTACTAAATGTTCCGTTTGGATTTATAGGTGGGATTATCGCACTATTGATCAGCGATATCTATCTTTCAGTCTCTGCAATCATCGGATTCTTGGCTATTTTTGCTATTGCTATCTTAAATGGTATTGTTTTGGTCAGTTTTATTGATGAATTAAGAGAGAAGTTCCCACATGTAGGACTGAAGATATTACTAAAAGATGCAACACTCCTTCGTCTACGTCCGGTGCTGATGACAGCCTTTACCACACTCTTTGGTATCTTGCCACTGCTTTATGCTACCGGTGTTGGTGCAGAGATACAGTACCCACTATCGGTAGTCATTACAGGCGGTATCATCAGTTCAACGCTCTTGACTCTGTTGATCCTGCCATCAACCTACCTGCTCTTTTACAAAAATGACCACTTCTGTGAAGAGCGAGATGGAAAATATCCTAAAAGGTGAAAATGATATAATGGAGGTTATTACATGAAAGGCCTCCATGAAATTAGCATTGATAACACTGTTACTCCCTTTTTCGCTCTGTTCGGCAAGTAGCTTGATCTGGCAAGATGATGTTGCGGTTGAAAAAGAGGAACTGCTCTATAGCGAAGCGATGAACTACTGTAAAAACTTAGAAATTAACAGTCAAACCGACTGGCGTCTTCCTACGATCAATGAGTTACTTACCACTGTGGACTACAGCCGTTATGATCCAGCCTCATTAAAGGTATTTGAGTATGGACTTTCTAAACGGTATTGGTCATCAACCTTGTATGCTAAAGATAAAGAGAGGGCATGGTATGTAGATTTTATAAGTGGTGCAAGTCAACATCATAGGCATTCGTATGCACTCTACGTCCGTTGCGTAAGAGATGGCAAATAGAGGATAACCTCTCATTTATCGCTCTAAGCATCAGTTAGAGCGGTAGTGATTATTTTCCGATTTTGTTTGCGATCTCTTGAACTTCTGCATCAGTCAGGGCTTTTACTTGACCTTGCATAAGACCTTTCATTGGTCCACCATAAGTACCTGCTTTATAGCCGTTAATAGCAGCAACGATCTCCGCTTTTGTCATATCTTTAATGATTTTACTTTTGTTGAGTGCTGATTTTTGACCTGCATCACCATGACAACTGACACATTTTTGGTATGCATCTGCTGACGCTAGAGTTGACGTTAAGAGAACAAGTGCGCTTGCTATAAGTACTTTTTTCATTTGAATCCTTTAGATAAAGTGAATTATTATAGTAGATTCATCTTATGCACTTTTTGATACATGTCAAGGAAAATAACCAAGTGACATTACACTATAATACGGTTTATATAAGGAAAGTTATGAAAAAAATATTTCAACTGCAAGTAGAAAACAAAAAACCAGAGCGTCAGTTAGAGTCTGTCAAAAATGAGATTCGTAAGTACATGAAGCGTGAACGTAAAAAGAAACTCCCAGATGAAGCAACCTACTGGGACTTTGAGTGTAAAATTGGCGAGAATGAAGCAGAGGCCAAAAGTGTGAGTGTCTCTGAATTAATAGCAGGTTTAGATGATGCTCATGAGAAAAAACAGACAAGTTGTTATGTTGAAATCGTAGCAAAAGCAGTAGCACGCAGTGCTAAAGTTGAAGAACCTTTAGAAGTTGAGCCTTCTCTTTAGTTACAATAGAGTCATGATTAAAAAAACACTCTTCACCTTTCTCATCACAGTGTTTGTACTCCTCTCTCTGAGCGAGTCTCTAGACACTAAAAGTTCTCAAGAGCTTGATGCTTCACTTCAGCGTGCTTTGACTACTTTTGCAGCAGCCCGTTTGCTTAATGGTCTGGTCTCTGTAGTACAGGGTACTGAAGTCAATGTCTCTCCAGCAGGTGTTGGTGCTACATTCACACCTGGACAACTGCTTGATCCCATTAACGACATGGTAGAGCGTTTCTCATGGGTAATGTTAATGAGTAGTGTCTCTATCGGCATACAAGAGGTGATGTTACATCTTGGAAAAAGTGATGTTTTCAAAATCTTTTTTAGTGTTGCTGGACTGGTCTTTATACTACAGTTATGGGTTAAAAATATAGCACTTCCGTGGAAGATAGAACGGAGTTTTCAAGTCATTATCGTTTTAGGTGTTTTACGTTTTAGTGTGCCCCTTTTGGTCATGCTTAATGAGGTCGTTTATGAGAATGTTCTGGCAAATACCTATGAGAGTGCATTTACAACTGTAGAAAAACACACTGAAAATGTACAGCTTATGGTCGAAGCAGTAGAGACTAAGTCTGACTCTATAGAAGCAGAAAGCTCTTTTATAGACCGTTTTAATATGAGTAAAAAGTATGAGACTTTTAAGTGGGAACTGCGTCAGCAGGTCGATGCTTTCATTATGCAGTTTAACATGATGATGGAGAGCCTGATAAAGCTTATTACGGTCTTTATACTCAACACCGTAGTCATCCCTCTGTTGGCCTTATGGTTTTTTGTATGGGGTGCCAAGTTACTGTTGCGGAGTGATTTTCATGAGATGTTTGAGTAGGTGAGATGCTGATACTTCGTAAACTGCGTTATATTCTCTTAATGCTACTGCTCATCTCTCTGATCTCCTTTTTAGCCATTCATGCAGCACCTAACAGCTTTTTTGGAGCAGGGGAGTTAAACCCTAACATGACAAAAGAGGCCATCGCCCAGCTTAAAGCAGTGTATGGTCTGGATAAACCGCTTTATATGCAGTATGTAGACTGGGTAGTTAACCTCTCTCAACTCAACTTCGGTATCTCTTTTGTTAGTGGTGCAGAGGTGAGTAGTGAGATCGCCAAACGCCTTCCCATTACACTGCTGTTAAATATACTCTCTATGGTGATGGTCTTTGCTCTCTCTATCTATCTTGGTGTCAAAGCAGCGCTGAAACATGGTTCATGGACAGATTATGCCATCCGCCAACTCTCATTAGTCTCATTTGCGATGCCCTCTTTTTACTTGGCACTGCTTTTGATGCTTTTTTTGAGTGTAGAGCTAGAACTTCTGCCCATCTCTGGTCTGCACTCGGTAGAAGCTAAGGAAGGCCTCTCTTACTACACCGACATGGCGTGGCACCTGGTGTTACCTATCGGGGTGATGGTCTTTGTGAGTTTGGGCTCTATGATCGTTTATATCCGCGCTTTGACCTTGGAGATCTTGAAAAGTGACTACTACTATTTTGCCCGTTCTCGTGGTTTAAGTGACAGTATCTTGCTGCGCCGCTACATCTTGCGTAACCTTATACCTCCCGTGGTGACACTACTGGGCCTTTCCCTTCCTGGACTTATAGGCGGTAGTGTGATCTTAGAGACAATTTTTAGTATAGAGGGGATGGGACAGCTTTTTTACTTGAGTGCACTGAGTCGTGACTATCCTGTGATTATGGGAATTTTGATTATTACAGCATTTTTAACACTGATAGGAAATATGTTGGCAGATATGTTGTTGTTGAAGTTAAACCCGTACGCTAAGAGAGAACATTAGGTTTCTCTCTTTTGCAAGAGTAATATGTTGGAGTAAGACGCTTGGTCAAACGCCACTATAATTTCTCTCTATCCGAAAAGTGCTTCTAGAGAAGAGATGTCATCTTTTTTGACTTCAACAGTAGAACCTTCGGCACTTGAACCACCATCTTGTTCAACAAGCTCAATGACATAACCCGTAAGCATAGAGGCCAGACGGATGTTGATACCACTTTTACCAATAGCTTTTGACTTCTGATCAGCAGGAAGTGTCACGATCGCTTTAAGAGGATTGTCTTCATTGTCTGCTTCACCTTCTATCGTAACAGCATTGATGATGGCGGGACTCATCACACGTGCGATGAAAAGTTCTGGAACGGTTGTATACTCTATACAGTCGATGTTCTCACCAAGTAACTCTTCACTTACCGCATTGATACGAACACCCTTGACACCAACAGTAGCGCCCACTGGGTCTACTTGAGGGTGGGTGGAAATGAGTGCGATCTTAGCACGTTCTCCAGGGATACGGGCTGCTTTTTCTACGAGTACAATACCCTCTCCGATCTCAGGAACTTCAAGTGCCAAAAGTGACTCTAGAAACTTAGGAGAGGTACGAGAAAGTTCGATCTGTATACCGTTGACCTTGTCGATGTTAACACGACGAACAACAGCGCGAACAACATCACCTACATGAAATTTCTCACCCTTAATACGACTCTTCATCGGAAGAACCGCACGTACTTCATCGATCTCTATATAAGTAGTCTGTTTGTCATCTACACGCGTCACACGACCATTAACGATAGTGCCGACCTTCTCTTTATACTTGCTATAAAGTTCATCTTCCACAAGACGCTGTACATGGTACTCGATCTCACGGTACAGGGTCATCGCCGCGGTACGTCCATGACTCTCTATGTCATGTTCGATCTGGAACTCATCGCCTATATCAACATCTGGATCGACTTCAGCGCGAGCGCGAGACAGAGAGATGTACCCTTGATTAACATCACCTTCTTCAGTAAAGAGGTTGTCATCATCATAGTCATCAACTACAGTAATTGTCTGATACACACGGATGCTTTTGGTCTCTTCATCGATCTCTGCATCATAAGTATAGTCTTCGTTAATCAAGCGTTGTGCTGTCTTTATAAAGGCATTTTTAAGTGCCACTTTTACATTGTCAGGACTGAGCCCTTTTTCGTGAGCAATAGCATCTATAATATCTAATACGTTTTCCATAATTGTCTCCATTAATATGTCGTCTGGGTTGTTCCAAAAAAAAGATGTTTAGTGAGTCATTTCCAGGAAGAGTAAAATTATAGCATAAAATGATTTTACTCTGATTAATTTTGTTTTTCCCAAATCTGGAAATAGAGATTCCAACTAATCCAAGAAACATAAAAATCCAGTACAAATCAATATCTTCCAGCTCCATCTGATGTAAGTTTTCAGTCGTCATGGTAAGATAGAACCACTTTTTGCT
>JALSUN010000186.1 GCA_027061425.1 Helicobacteraceae bacterium | reverse complement strand
AGGGACGTTGACGATCATCGCTGCCAAAATAGCGATCATAGCTACCAGTACTAGGTACTTGTGTTTGTTAATCCCTACACCTACTTTATAAAGCCAGTTATCAACGGCTTTTGTTGCTCTTTTCATAATACTCCCTCTATTTTTAGTATGGGTATAGTACTGCAGATGTATTAGCGTAATGTTAATGTCAATGTTATTATCTAGAAAGTGCTTCCTACCGAGAGTTGATAACTGATGAAGTAAGGAAATTCTTCAGAGTTGAAGTCCAAAACATTAGCATTGACACCACCCTTGAAGAAGAGACGATTTTTAAGATCATACCGAAGACCCAGTGTGGCACCATAATGGAACTTGAAACTGGTCTTAGTCTCTACATCGTAACAGGTATAATAATATCCATACCAAGGGTCATAACACGTTCCCGTATAGTAATTTCCAGTAGCAATACCCGAGTCTATAAAGCTAGAACCCACATTTATAGAGACAAATGGCGTAAAATTGTCTTTAAGAATGTTATAGGTCATACTCATGTCAAAGCTACTGCTGTACATGTTACCTTTATATTTTGTTTGTGTACCGTTTGATTCGTTGACGGTGCCTTTAAAGCCTCCAGTAGTGGAGAGAAAGTTCATGTCGAGTGAGATTTGAGAGCTAACAAAGTAACCAATACCAAAGCCCCATCCACTACGATCATTAAACTCTACATCACCCTTGTCACCATAACTTAGTGATTTTGAAGCGATATATTGTGGGGTAAAAGCAACTTGCCAGCGCCCTGCTTTGTCATACTTTCTAGCAGATAAAACGGGGACTAACAGGAGTGTTATAAGAAGAAGGTGTAAAGTTCGCATAGGTCTCTTTTGTTTTTAGAAGTGTAACCAAAAGAGTCTTGAATTATTTGAATTCAACCCCGTCATAACGGTCATAAATCCACTCACCTACTGCTTGACGCTCTGCATCACTAAGATGTGACTGTGCAGGCATCACACCAAAATGGTCAACTGCACCCGCGTTACACATAAAGTAGTCTAAAGAAGGGTTTTTAATATACTCTTTTATAAAAGCGATAGTCACAAAACGATGGACCTCATCATCATCACCCTTGATGATAATAGTGTCTTTCAACTGGCGAGAGACCTCAATCATAGGGGGTGCTTTTAGCTTGTTAAACGTTTTGAGTGTTTCTGCTTTAGTAATCATCTCTACATGACATGCTGCACAGTTGTTTTTATAAACCTCATAGCCATCAACACCAAAAAGTGATACAGTTGCAAATAGTAAAATAGAAAGTTTTTTCATGATGTTCTCCTTGTTATGCAATATAGTAATCTATCTCTGTTAAGAGAATGTTAATGTCCAACACTCTGACGTACAAGTTGGTCAACCTGTTTCATCTCACCTTCTTTCCACTGCCCTTTATGTTGGTAGATAATTTTACCCTCTTTATTGATGATCAGTGTGTTGTACTCATCATCAGGCAGGTTCCAGTTTTTAACCAATGCGCCATCTACATCTAAAACATACTGACGTTTGGGATGTTCTTCTACTTTACTCTTCATCATCTTTTTTATAACAGCATTAGGTTTCCATGTAGCGTTCAGGTTAATCATCACAACGATTTGAAACTGACTGAAGTCCAGATCTTTTTCAAAACCTGCTATCGTAGGTTTAAAGATCTCACCCTTGCTTCTTTCATCGGGGTCAACATACATTAACATGGTCGTTTTTCCTAACAGCATATTAGAGTTCCAAGCCTCACCACTGTACTTCCCACCCTTGTCATCTTGTAAAACGATAGAGGAGAGTGGTTTTGTGGTATCGACCTCAGCAAACAGTGTGATTAATGTTAACCCAAGTAGTAAAAATGTCTTTTTCATAAGAGCCCTTTAAAGTAGTATCAACACTTTATACCCTTCTTGTTAACGCATTGTTAAATCTCTAAACCATCCCAAAATTCATCATAAGAGAGATTTGTCAGCGGGTCCTGTTCTGCCAAGCGTTTCTCTTCAGCTACAAAGTACTGTTCAAGCGCCTCTTGGAGCATAAGCTCTGGCGTTTTTTTCAATAACTCTTGATAAAACTCAAGTTGCTCAGAAAGAGGTTTGTCTATCGTGATGGTCATAGTGCTTCCTTATTTAATAAATTCATATACCACCATTTTAACCTTTTGCACTTTAGGAGACCTCTAGCTTAATCAATCAAACTGTAATGCAATCGTAGTCCCCTTTGAAGAAGAGGTGACATTGATCTTTATATCCATCGCCTCACAAAGTCTTTTAACGATATCAAGTCCAAGTCCGCTGCTATTTTGTTCTGAATAACTTCGTTCGAAAATACGCTCAGGGTTTTTTATACCACTTCCAGAGTCTTGAACATAAAGTGTTCTGTTTTTAGCATAGACCCAAACACGTCCTTGCTTACTGTTATATTTACACGCATTTGAGAGTAAATTGTGCATCACCTGCTTAAAAGCGTTGGTATTAATATGTGCTTGAAGTTCATTGCAGGTGAGAGAAAACTCCAGGTTGTTATAAATGTTTTTATAGTTTGCCATCAGTTCGCTAAGTAGAGGACAGAGGTTGACATCTTCTAACATAAAGGTGTCTTCTTCAAGTAACACCTTCAAGTTGTCATGCAGTTCAGAGATTTCATAACTACTCTTAACAATGCGCTGGAGTGCTCTGTTCTCTTGAAGGTCATGCTGTTTTGATAACAAACGAATGTTTAACTTTATGGTAGTAAGCGGTGTGTTTAAATCATGGATAAGATCTTTTATAAACCTATCTAACTTGCTTATGGCCTCTTTCATAGGACGTAGTGCGTGGTTGGTCAACATAAAGCTTATAAATGCAAACAACGCTAACAAAAGCGCTTGCACCCCTATAACTTCCCAACGAAGGGTCTCTATATGTGAATCAAAATGCTCGCGTGTTTTAACGATATGGATATAATGTGTATGCCATTTGTTAGCAGGTATATACTTCTCTATTGTTGTCTCTGTCAGCGTGATGGTGTCCATAGAAAAGTTGTCTATCTTTGCCATCTCAGTTGTGTAACTGATATCTTTTGCTGTTGTAGGTTCATGCATCTTTAATTGACGGGCATAGTTTATAATGGCAAAATGCTCATCTTTAATACGCTGTTGGTATTGTTGATCATAAAAGAGGCGTCCCGCCACTAAAATAAGTAAGGCCACACTGCTAAAGTAGGCCAGAAAAAACTTCCAAAATGCCCTTTTTTCATGACGTTGCAAGACGGTATCCTATACCTTTAACAGTCTGTATGGGCAAACCATGTTTACGCAGTTTGTTGATGTGCACACGCAGGGCACCTTCACTTGCTTCTTCACCATCAGAGAGTTCTATCAAGATGTTCTCTTTAGTTATGGTAGTGCCCATCTGTTTAAAAAAAAGTGCGGTAAGTTTCAGTTCTATGGGAGAGAGTGCCACAAACTCTGCATCTTTATAAAGTTCATTAGTATCTATATGAAAATCAAAATTATCAACCGTTATGAGGTTGTCATGAATTTTAAGACGTTTACGGATGAGCGAGTGGATGCGAACTGCCAGTTCATCAAACTCAAAAGGTTTTTTAATATAGTCATCTGCCCCCACTTCAAAACCCTTAGAAAGTGAAGCGATGTCGCTCATAGCCGTAATGAAAATAGCAGGTGTCTCGTCACCACTTTTACGCAGACTGTCTAACAACTCAAAACCATCGATAAAAGGGACATTGACATCAAACAAAAAAAGATCATACGCATTCATGAAGGTAGCATCTAAGGCCTGCTCTCCATCACCTACCCACGTCACTTCAAAAGACTCCAACTCCAAGAGTTCAACCAGAGTCTCTGCAAGATTCACATCATCTTCTACTAATAACAAACGTGCCATCATCTATCCTTTGTAATATAATGGCATAAAGGTGTTAAGAGAAGGTTAACCCTTACTCTTTTGTGGATACTCAGTATGACAGTATGCACTTCCTAAAGAACAACACCCTTCACTCACACCTAAGTTTTTCAGACCTTTATCAAAAGCCCAATAATGGTTATAACTTCCATCGCGTAAAATGTTAAAAGTGTCTACAAGCGCGGCATTGTCTGCTGCACCCTCTATATATTCGTTCAAATCATTCACATCCACCACCTCTACTATACAGCCCACTTCAAGTGCTGATTGCTGAGACGCTTTGCCTTTGGCATACAACTCATCATATAATGTCTGTATAGCATCTATCGCAAACACCCCTCTCGGCATAGACTCTAACTCCTCTTGTGAATAATTTATGGTGTAATCAGGAATGTTTGTAATGTTCAAATCATACCAAGCCACAAGGTTTTGCACTAGTGCTATATGTTTTATCTCTGAACGGTTAGCGATGTTTTCGAACTGTTTGGTAGGGTAAAGTGTGTTCAGTTCAAGATAAATTTCATACGCCAACTTCTCTTCATGCCACATATAGGCGAGTGAGTACTTCTGCTCATCTGTCAATGCATCTTGAGCATAACTACTCAAGTCAATATTAATAGACATAGGCTGGTTTCCACCCGGTCCTTGTCCCATTTCATCTAAGCCATCTTCACATCCTGTCAAGAAAAGTAGTGTTGCTGTGAGCGCAAAAGCTGTTTTATAAATAAGTTTCATGGTAACTCCTTTTTGATAATTGAAGTATAAAACATCTCTATTAGCGAAGTGTTAGCACAAGAGACTATGTAACTAAACATCACTCTCAATTACTCGTGAAAAGCGCTTGTATCAACAGCATCAGCCTCTTATAAGCACAATATACGTATAATGGGTCTTATGAGTAAAGAACATGTTGCCAAGAAGAAATTTGGCCAGAACTTTTTAAAAGACCGAAGTGTTCTTTATAAAATCGTCGAAGCGATGCCCAAAAGTGATGTTATCATCGCAGAAATTGGGCCTGGCTTAGGTGATTTAACTAAGTTTTTAGTGGATGTCAAAAGTGTTGTCGCTTTTGAGGTCGATACCGATTTATGTCAGTACCTAAACCGCGAGTTTAAAAAAGAGATCAAAACCAGCCGACTCACCCTAAAATGTGGTGATGTCCTAGATGCCTGGCAGAGTGAACTTTTAGATGAACCCTATGTGTTAGTGGCAAATTTGCCCTACTATATAGCGACAAATATCATCTTAAAAGCCCTTGCCGATCCAAATTGCGGTTATATACTTGTCATGATTCAGCGTGAGGTTGCAGAGAAATTTTCTGCAACTCCAGGAGATAAAAACTTTGGTGCGTTAAGCGTTATTACGCAGACAGTAGGTGAAGCCTCTATAGTGGTTCATGTACCGCCTGAAGCGTTTGACCCGGCACCAAAGGTTGACTCGGCTGTTCTTCTTATTGAAAAAAGAAGAAGCCGAGATGACGAAGAGTTTGAGCTCATGCTCAGAGCGGCGTTCACACAGCCTCGAAAGACTCTTTCCAAAAATCTCTCTTCACGTTACGAAAAGGAACAAGTCCGTACTGCTTTAGAGCAGTTGGGCCTTGTTCCTACGATTCGACCCCATCAAGTCGCGACAACAGACTATCACCTACTATTCAAAATACTAGAGAAAAATATATAACGTCTGTTCTTGCTCTACCTCCTCCATCGTAGGCTTAGACAGACGTACATAAGGAAAGATGTATGTCAGATACACAAAACAATAACACAGAAGACAAACCCGTTTTAACCTCAGAGCCATTAACCCCTCCACGTAAAGAGGGTGAAGGTCAACAAAACCGTAACCGTCGTCCACGTAATAACCAAAACCGTAACAACAATAATGGTAACCGTCAGCCACGTGAAAACCGTGAAGTCAATGGTAACCGCCAGCCACAAGAAGGCAAAGATGTTGATGGTAATCGCCAAGCACAAGATCGTAATGTAGACGGAAACCGCCAAAACAACAACCAAAATCGTAATAACAATAACCGTAACCGTAATAACCAAAATCGCAATCGTCAAAACGACAATAAAAGTGCTGAAAACAAAAGTAGTAACAACCGAAACAACAACCAAAACAAAAGTGGTGGTAACAAAAACCGTCGTCGTCGTCATGGGCCTGCACCAGTGGTTCAAGAACTACTTGACTGTGCTGTTCGTAACCAGGAAGTTCAAGCAGAGCGTCTAAACCCACACAACAAACTTGACCTTGGTACTAAGGGTAAAGTTCGTGTCACACCACTAGGTGGTCTCGGCGAAATCGGTGGTAACATGATGGTTATAGAGACAGATAATGAAGCCATCCTCATCGATGTTGGTATGAGTTTTCCTGATGAGACCATGCACGGTGTAGACATCTTGGTACCAGACTTCTCTTACATCAAAGAGATCAAAAACAAGATCGTTGGTGTTATTATCACTCACGCTCACGAAGACCACATTGGTGCAATGCCATACATGTTTAAAGAGGGCCTTCAGTTTCCAACATACGGAACAGCGATGCCACTCGCAATGATAGGTAACAAGTTTGATGAGCATAAACTTACTGATGCCCGTCGTTACTTCCGCCCTATTGAGAAGCGCAAAGTTTACAAGATCGGTAATGATTTCGAGATCGAGTGGATGCACGTTACACACTCTATCTTAGATTCTTCATCAGTAGCAATTACTACTGAAGCGGGTACTGTTATCCACACTGGTGACTTTAAAATTGACCATACACCTATTGATGGTTACCCTACAGACCTTCACCGTTATGCACACTATGGTGAAAAAGGTGTCTTGTTGATGATGTCTGACTCAACAAACTCATATAACAAAGAGATCACACCAAGTGAGCTCTCTGTTGCACCAGCACTTGACCGTGTGATGTCTAAAGCAGAAGGACGTATTATCCTCTCTACATTTAGTTCAAACCTTCACCGTTTGGAGCAGGCGATCAACTACGCTATAAAGTATGGTCGTAAGATCTGTGTTATTGGTCGTTCTATGGAACGTAACCTTGAAGTAGCAATGCAGTACAAGTACTTAGAGTTCCCAAAAAACATCTTTGTCGATGCAGATGATGTCAGTCGTATGCCGGATAAGCAAGTACTTATCTTGACTAC
>JALSUN010000185.1:3000-7098 GCA_027061425.1 Helicobacteraceae bacterium | reverse complement strand
GGCAGATTTTTAGGGATCTTTGCCAGTTTGAGTTTTTGCTGTTGCGAGACAAATTCACTACGAAAACAGAAGTTGAAAAAGGCGTTGATGGCGGAGAGTTTTCGGTTTAAAGTACGTTTGTTTTCGTAAGAGGAGAGTGCTTTTAAGGTTGCATTGGTGTCAAGAGAGATAAGCGGTTTTTGAGTGAGCGTCTCCACCTGAGTAAGGTCACTCTTATAGGCTTCGACACTTTTAGTAGAAAGGGCCTTAGTCACTTGAATATACTCTAAAAAAGCCTCAAGCTCATTAGACACAGCATCTACTCTACGGGATAGATAACATCATTGACATAGAAAGCTTTGTCAGCGACATAGACATAACCATCATCAAGATTGATCTCATAGACATCAACCGTAGCAAGATCTTTTGACATCTCTATAATAAAGCCCTGCTTCTCTAAAAGATAGATTTTGTCTTCTGTCATAATCATCCCTAAAAAGTGTGCAAATGGGAATTTTCTCTTGGCTTTGAGTTGGAGAGAAGGTGTTAGTGCAATGACTTCACCCTCTTTAGTACTGATCCAAATACCTTCATCTGTAAAGAGGACATCACGTATATCATACTTTTCACGGCGCTCTTTTTCACTCAGTGAAAAGAGTCTATAAGCAGTAGCAGAGACCATAATGTTATCGATAACATTAAAGTAGATGATGTTGTTAAAGTTCTCTTCTGAACTCACTAACATAGAGCGTAATATCTCATTGGTATCAGAGTTAACGATGACCACTTTACCATCAAGTGTCAAGAAAAGTACCAACTCATTTAAGAAGTAAGGGTTTACGATTCTTGTGTCTACCGCTACAGGGGCATTTCCACCCTCTTTCATCAGCAGTTTTTTGGTACTCACTGAGTAGAGCGCCATGTCATTTGTCGCAAAAAGCACTGCAAGTTTGTCACCACTGACTGTAGCACCGGCAATGGTCTTTTTAAGTTCAAACTCTATCTGTGTGGTGTTGTCTTCTATACTTTGAAGAAGCAGTTCACCACCCACCTTAGAGGCTACGATCCAACCATCACTCTGACCAATATAGCTATAACCTTTAGGCAGATAGTAATCTTGAAGTCCAGCACGTGTTAAGATCTGACCATTGTCCATCACAGCGCCATCGGCGGTTGTACGAACAATGCTCTCATCTACATACTCTACTTTGTCCCAGTTGGCTTTTACTTCCTTAGGAACATAATACTCCTTAGAGCTACATCCACTGAAGATAAAAAGTGCGATCAGTGCACTTGAGATATAGACTTTCACGCTTATTTAACGCCGTAGTGTGCCAGTTTCTGCGCCAGTTCATAAACTGGCGAGTTAATGTTGATCAACATCAGTTTTGACTGAGCAGCAGCAGTGTCTCCACTTTGCATAGAGAGTACAGCATCTTCTATCATCGCCAGATCTTTTAATAATGCACCGCTTTTTTGAGAATATGCATTCAAGGCATTTTGATCTTCTTTAAGTGCTGCTAACTCATAAGTAGCAAGGTCAGAGACCACCATAGCATCTGAACTTTGTAGCTTGGCAAGTGCTGCCTGATCCTCTGTCTTCAAAGCCTGAGAGAGTGACCATACATCATAAAGTTTAGGCTCTAACTCTTTAAGCTGCTTGAGCGCCTCTTGGTTTGTTGCATCCGACATCAAGACATTAAGTGCTTTGTTAGCGTTGTCAACTCTGTTTTGTTCCACTATAGTGTAGACTGAACTTCCGGCTACTACTAAAACTATTGCGACAACAGCACTGATCAGTGGCATCTTGTATTTTTTTACAAAACGCTCCGTCTGTACTGCTTTTTCAAAAAACTGCTCTTCACTGTTCAGTTCTGTTTTGACCATCTCTATATTTTCTTTTAAACTCACGCTAAACATCCTTGCTAAAATTGCTTGTATATTATCTAAACAATGGTTAATTGCCTCTAAACAGCGCTTTATGCTAAGATTTTTTTGTTAAAATGGTAAAAAATTATTGAGGATGATGTATGCAAGTAGATGAGACCCTGTTAAAACGTCTTGAAAAGCTCTCTTTTATCACCATAGCAGATGAAAAGCGTGAAGAAGTTATCGCACAATTAGGTGAGATCGTAGGTTTTGTTGACAACCTTTCAGAACTTGACACAGAAGGTGTTGATGACAATTTTGCTATGAACGACAGCGCAACACCACTCAGAGCAGATACCCCTCTCTGTGATCAAGAGATCATCAATGATATCTTAGAGCATGCACCCCGTTCTGAAGAGAACTTCTTTGTTGTACCTAAGATCATCGAGTAGTTATGGTCACGCTTTATGGTATTAAAAACTGTGACAGTGTCAAAAAAGCTGTTAAGTTTTTAAAAGCAAACAACATCAGCTATGAGTTTATAGACTTTAAAGCAACGCCTGTTGACTGTCAAACGGTAACCCCTTGGTCCCAGCAGATCGAGATGAAAACGCTTTTTAACACAAGAGGCACAACCTACAGAACATTACAGCTCAAAGAGTTAGACTTGGATGATACACAAAAGCTTGAGTGGCTATGCAGAGAGAATCTCCTTATAAAACGTCCTGTCTTAGACATAGATGGTAAAATCACTGTTGCTTATGATGAAGCAACCTATCAGGCACTTTTTTCATAAATTCCACCCTTTTGGGTACGCCTTCGCTTGTATACTCTTAGATTCACCTTTTTTATTCCTCTTATAGGGTACGATTAAGCTACTTTTTTATACCATAGTTGCATTATCAAAACTATCCTTGGAGATATCGATGAGTCAAACATTAGACATTAGAAAATTATTAAAGAGTGTTGTTGCTTATAAAGCATCTGACCTACACCTGGTATCACGTTCTGAACCACAGATTCGTATAGATGGCCGTCTTGTTGCCTTGAACCTTCCTATTTTAGATGGTAAGATGATTGAGGAGATGGGCTATGCCCTTCTCTCTGAAAAGCAGAAAAAAGAGTTGGAGCAACATAGTGAGCTTGACTTTGCGATCATTCTTCCTGAGATCGGTCGTTTTCGTGCCAACTATTATAAAACACTAGATGACCTCGCCTGTGCTTTTCGTATTATTCCTATTGAGATCCCTTCTCTTGATGATCTTAATGCCAATCCTGCCTTTAAAAAGATCATCAAACGTGAAAAAGGTCTTATCTTGGTCACAGGTCCAACCGGTTCAGGTAAGTCTACAACACTAGCAGCAATGCTTAATGAAGTCAACGAAACTGAAAACCGCCACATCATTACAGTTGAAGACCCAGTGGAATTTGTACACACCAACAAAAAATGTCTCTTCTCTCAGCGTAATGTTGGAAGTGATACAGACAGTTTTGCACTGGCACTAAAATACGCCATGCGTCAGGATCCCGATGTTATTCTTATCGGGGAGATGCGTGACCAGGAGACCATCGGTGCCGCACTGACAGCTGCAGAAACAGGTCACTTGGTATTTGGTACACTACACACCAACTCTGCGCCACAGACGATCAACCGTATTATTGACGTTTTTGGTGGTGACGAACAGCCTCAGGTACGTGCCCAACTCTCCACTTCACTCGTAGCCGTTATTGCTCAGGCACTGCTTCCTAAAATCGGTGGGGGTCGTATTGCTGCGCAAGAGTTTATGTTGACCAATCCAGCGATAGCCAACCTGATCCGTGAAGACAAAGTACACCAGGTCTATTCACAAATGCAACTTAACCAAGGTGAAACGGGCATGGTGACACAAACACAGCAGCTTGTAGAGTTTGTTAAAAAACGTATTGTAACTCGAGCCACTGCTATTGCTTACTCTAACCGTTCAGATGAGCTTATCCGCATATTAGACTCTTCAGGACTTTAAAAGAAGACGCTTATGCGTCTCTCTTTTTGCGAACCACTACCGCTTCACTTTCACACTCCAAATAACTTAAATATTTTGTATCATTATAAAGTATAGCATACTGCTTATACTTTCTACCCAACGCTAACAACGTCTCTAAACTGATGTCAAAAACCAGATATCCCTCTTCGCAATGACCTTGATAACACCCCTTGGCTTGAAGTGTCTCATAACTATTTAAATCTTTATATAGTAATAGATTTCGGCT
>JALSUN010000185.1:0-2900 GCA_027061425.1 Helicobacteraceae bacterium | reverse complement strand
TTCTGTTTTCAGGATTACCAGCAGTTATGATGCCAAAGGGTCTGTCTAAGATGTGGAGGTCATAAAGCTTTTGAAGGGAAAAGTATAAAATTGATGTTGGGGAAAGAACTACTTCATAAACATTATGAAGATAGATCTCTGTATAATCAGTCACGCTATTAGTGTGTAGCTTCTTTTAGTGTATCTGCGATCAAAAATGCCAACTCAAGAGCTTGGTCTGCATTTAGACGTGGATCACAATGGGTATGGTAACGAGAAGAGAGGTCCTCTTCTGAGATTTGGAAAGCACCACCAACACACTCGGTAACATCTTTACCTGTCATCTCTAAGTGAACACCACCAGCGTGCGTTCCCTCTGCTTTATGAACTTGGAAGAACTGCTTCATCTCTGTTAAAATAGCATCTACAGGACGTGTTTTATAGCCATTGCCTGACTTGTAAACATTACCATGCATCGGGTCACAACTCCAAACTACAGAACGACCTTCGCGCTCGATAGCCTGAACAAGTTTAGGCATACCATCGGCTACCTTGTCAGCACCCATACGAACGATAAGGTTCAGACGACCTGGTTCATTTTCAGGATTTAACTTGTCTACAAGTCTGATAAGATCTTCTGTATCCATAGTCGGACCACACTTAAGACCTATAGGGTTGTTCACACCACTCAAGAACTCAACATGTGCACCATCAAGTTGACGGGTACGATCACCGATCCATAACATGTGTGCAGAGACATCGAACCAGTCACCTGTTAGAGAATCTTGACGTGTAAAGGCCTCTTCATAAGGAAGAAGTAATGCTTCATGAGAGGTATAGAAGTCTGTCTCACGCAAAGTACGGAAAGTAGTTGAATTAACACCACATGCGTCCATAAATTCTAAAGATTGAGAGATGTTTTCAGCCAACTCTTCGTACTTTGAAGAGAGCTCATTTTGATGGGCAAAATCGAGTGTCCATTTGTGAACTTGGTGAAGGTCAGCCATACCACCTGTTGCAAAAGCACGAAGAAGGTTCAGTGTCGCTGTTGACTGGTTGTATGCTTCGATCATACGTTGTGGGTCAGGAACACGTGCAGACTCTGTAAAATCAACACTGTTGATGATGTCTCCACGGTAACTTGGCAGGGTCACACCATCGATAGTCTCATTGTCAGAAGAACGCGGCTTGGCAAATTGTCCACCCATACGCCCTACTTTAACGACTGGAAGACCACCCGCAAATGTCATGACAACCGCCATCTGCATCATCGCTTTAAAGGTGTCACGGATGTTATCAGCATGAAACTCAGAAAAGCTTTCAGCACAGTCTCCACCTTGAAGTAAAAAGGCTTTACCATTAGCAACATTAGCCAATTGTTTAGTGAGGCTACGCGCTTCACCTGCAAACACCAATGGTGGATAAGCACTCAGCTCTTGTTCAACACGCTTTAATGCTTCCATATCTGGGTAAGTCGGTTGTTGTAATACTGGTCTGTCTCTCCAGCTCGATGGTGTCCAAATGCTCATAGTCTCGCCTTGTATATATTCTATATTTTTGTACGCTAAAGTGCGTCCTTGATTTTAAAACATTTATATTACACAATAATTACTAAAAAAGCTCTGATTTGTGGAGAATTTCATGACAATCATCTACTCTTTATGCTTGATAAACAATCTCATTATCTAAAATACAGTTTTAGGCGATATAATACGCGAAATTTAATATTAAAGAATTGCAGATGGATTTTAGTTATTTTGACATTGTAGTCGGTATTATCATATTACTACTTGGCCTTAAAGGCATACTTAACGGTTTTTTTAAAGAGCTTTTTGGACTCATTGGTATTATTGGTGGTATTTTCATTGCATCACGTTTAGGTGACAGCGTAGGTGGCCTTGTCAGCAGTACCATCTTCAAATTCGAGTCAGATGCCGCCATCAGTTTTGTGGGCTTCATCACAACACTTATCATCTTCTGGGGTGCGATGATAATTTTAGGTATGGTCTTAACAAAGATGTCAAAAGTGAGTGGTCTTGGTCCTGTTGATAAGGTCTTTGGTTTTATCATCGGCAGTGGTAAGTTTTTTCTGATAGGTTCCGTCATCGTCTATGCTGTTTACAACATCAAAGCTGTGCGTGTCAACCTTGAACCTGCTATGAAGTCTAGCTACCTTTTCCCTATAATGGTTGAAATGGGCAGCATAGTGATGCATATAGATCCCGCTGAAGTCAGCAGTGACTTGAACGACAGCATTGAAGCAGGTGTCTCTTCGGCTAAAGAACAGATGGACGATGCTACAGACGTTGTTAGTGAAAAAGTAGATGAGACCATAGAAGAGAGTGCTCAAAAGATCAAAGATCAGGTTGTAAAACAGATCGAAAGTAATCTAACAAAAGGAGACTAGAGTATGTCTACACCATTTACAGAACGTACCATAGAGTACGATAAATTATTGGCAGACTTTAAAGCGCTTTTAAAAGAGAAAGCCCTAAAATTCACCAACCAGCGTGAAAAGATCCTTGAGACACTCTACTACTCTCAAGAGCACCTCACACCTGAGGCACTACACCAACGTATAAAAGAAAAATACCCTGATCTAAATGCAGGAATTGCAACGATCTACAGAACCCTTTCGATGCTCGAAGAAAACGAGATCGTCTCTTCACTCTCTTTTGGAGCACAGGGTAAAAAATACGAGTTGGGTGCGAAAGATCATCATGACCATATGATCTGTACCAAGTGTCATGAGATCACTGAGTTTGTGGATGAAGTCATTGAGACCCAGCAACATAAGATCGCTGATGCCCATGGTTTTAAGATGCAGGATCACTCTATGCAGATCTATGGTATCTGTAAAAAATGTCAAGAAAACAGTTAGTACTAAAAGGTAAATTTTGAATTTAGAAAACAAATACGTT
>JALSUN010000184.1 GCA_027061425.1 Helicobacteraceae bacterium | reverse complement strand
CGTACAGGTGTTACTGCCGAGAGTGCTGAAAAAGTGATGGAGTACCTAGAACATGCAGGTGATCCTAAGGCTGAGATGCGTAATGAAGTAGGTAAAAATGTGATGATCTTTATGATCTTCTTTGTACTTTTTGCTTACCTTTGGAAGCGTCAAGTTTGGAAGGACCTACACTAGGTCATCTTCTCTTACTGCTAGAGTGCCTCTGGGCCCTCTAGCAACATCGATTTCCCCTCCTATTTACATTCCTTTCCCTTTAATTGTATACTTGTTATGTACACTTGCTAATATATGACTTGATATAGGTCAAATCATAAAAGCATTCAGAGTGATAATATTAGCATTATTGGAAATTGTAGTTTTCAATTTTAACTAATAGGGCACTTCTCAAAGTTCTAGGGTCTTAGATTTTTGAGAAGTGTCCAAAATATAAGGAGTTCACATGGCAATGGAAAGAAGAGACTTTCTGAAGTCTGCGGCGGCAGCTTCAGCTGCTAGTGCTATTGGTATGGCCGTACCTACTGAGGTACAGGCCAAAGCTGAGGCAGCAGGCAGCGAGTGGCGCTGGGATAAAGCGGCATGTCGTTTCTGTGGTACGGGTTGTGGAATTATGATGGCAACCAAAGGTGAGGGCGCTGATCGTAAGATCGTCGCTGTCAAGGGTGACCCTGCGGCACCGGTAAATCGCGGTCTAAACTGTATTAAGGGTTACTTTAATGCGAAGATCATGTATGGAGCAGACAGACTGACACAGCCTCTTCTTCGTGTTGATAAAGATGGAAACTTCGACAAACATGGTAAGTTCGCACCAGTTTCATGGAAGCGCGCTTATGATGAGATGGAGATCAACATCCGTAAGGCGCTTAAAGCAAGTGGACCTGAAGGTGTTGCCGTATTTGCTTCGGGTCAGTACACCATTATGGAAGGTTACGCTGCGCAGAAGATGATGAAAGCAGGTTTCCGATCCAACGCCATTGATCCAAATGCACGTCACTGTATGGCTTCAGCCGTTGTTGGTTTCTACCAGACATTTGGTATTGATGAGCCTTCAGGCTGTTATGATGACATTGAGCTGACAGACACTGTTATCTCATGGGGTTCTAACATGGCAGAGATGCACCCTATCTTGTGGTCACGTGTCACGGATAGAAAACTGACCGATCCAGATCGTGTCAAGGTCATCTCTATCCAAACCTATACACACCGTACTTCGGACTTGGCAGATACAGAAATCATCTTTACACCAAACACTGACCTTGCAATGTGGAACTATGTCGCTCGTGAGATCGTCTATAACAATCCTAAAGCCATCGATTGGGACTTTATTAAGAAACATATTGTCTTTGCAGCGGGTCCTGTCAATATTGGTTATGGTTTGCGCCGTGCAGGTGATAAATCATTGACCCCGGTTCGTGCAGATGGAAGTGCCGGTAAATATGATGCTAAAGAGATGCAGACGATCAATAAAGAGATGAGTAAGATCGTTTCTGAAACAGAAGCACCAGCGCTTGAACCATATGGTTACAAAGCTGGTGATGTGATGAAAAACACGGCCGGTACACTTGGCCACTGGGAGATTTCATTCGAAGAGTACAAAAAATCTTTGGCACCATATACACTTGACTATGTAGCAAGTATTGCCAAAGGTGATCCGGATGAGAGCATTGAAAGTTTCAAAAAGAAACTACAGCAGCTTGCTGACCTTTACATCGAAAAAGATCGTAAAGTCGTCTCTTTCTGGACTATGGGTATGAACCAGCATACACGTGGTACTTGGGATAATACGCTTGCATACAACGTTCACTTTATGCTGAACAAGCAAGCTCGTCCAGGTTCGGGAGCATTCTCTCTTACTGGTCAACCTTCTGCTTGTGGTACAGCACGTGAAGTTGGTACCTTTACCCACCGTCTGCCAGCAGACCTTATGGTTAAAGTACCAGCACACCGTAAGATCGCTGAGAAGAAATGGATGATCCCTGATGGTACCCTTAATGGTGTTGGTAAACAGCACATCATGAAGATCCACCGTGACATCGAAGATGGTCTTGTGAAGTTTGCATGGGTCAACGTATGTAA
>JALSUN010000183.1 GCA_027061425.1 Helicobacteraceae bacterium | reverse complement strand
CCATTTACGTGGATCATAGTACTTTTTGTTTGGTTTGTCTTCACCCTCCGGGTTTCCGATCTGACCTTGCATGTACGCTTTATGCTTCTCGTAATAGTCTTTAACACCTTCCCAAGTCGCCCACTGTGTGTCAGTATCGATGTTCATCTTGATTACACCGTACGTAAGTGCCTCTTCGATCTCTGACTGTGCAGAACCTGAACCACCGTGGAAAACAAAGTCTACCGGCTTAGTGTTTTCAGTGTTGAACTTCTCTGCGATATATTTTTGTGAATTGTCTAAGATAGTAGGAGTCAGAACAACGTTACCTGGCTTGTAGACACCGTGCACATTACCAAATGATGCAGCAACTGTAAAACGTGGAGAGACTTTAGAAAGCTCTTCGTATGCATAGGCTACCTCTTCAGGTTGTGTGTAGAGTAGGGCGTTGTCGATGTCTGTGTTGTCAACACCATCTTCTTCTCCACCGGTTACGCCAAGTTCAATTTCGATGGTCATACCGATCTTGTCCATACGCTCTAGGTACTTGGCACAAGTGGCGATGTTCTCTTCTATAGGCTCTTCTGAAAGATCAAGCATGTGTGAACTAAAAAGTGGTTTGCCATGAGTCTTGTAAAAGTCCTCACCTGCATCAAGCAAAGCATCAATCCATGGGAGGAGTTTACGCGCTGCGTGGTCTGTGTGCAAGATGACAGGGATGCCATAAAGTTCTGCCATCATGTGTACGTGCATGGCACCAGAGATGGTACCGGCTATGGCTGCTTTTTCATCTGCATTACTGAGACCCTTACCTGCGTAGTAGTAACCCCCACCATTAGAGAACTGAACAATAATGGGAGAGTTGACATTTTTAGCGGCTTCTAGTACACCGTTTATGGAGTCTGTGCTCACAACATTTACCGCTGGAAGTGCAAACCCTTGCTCTTTTGCTGCTGCAAAAACTTTTTGAACATCATCACCGCTTAGAACGCCTGGTTTTACCAGGTCTAAAATACCTTGTGCCATCTATAATCCTCATCTGTTAATAGTGTCGCAATTATACAGTTTTTTGGTTAGAATTAGCTCATGAAACACCTCTTTTTACTGCTCATCATATTATGGACATCATTGCTAAGTGCTCCTAACACTCTGTATAAAGAGTTATACAGTGAGTTAGAAAATGATATTGTCACTGCTAACAAGATGAAGGATGTAACGTATTTTAAGCCATTTTCTAATGAGATTAATGCACTAGAACGCTGTTTGGTTAAGGCTGATAAAGTACTTGTGCATAAAAACAAAAACAGTCAAAAACATTACCTAAAGCAATTGCGAAGCTGTTCTAAAAAAAGTAAAAAATTAGATGCCCATTATGTTAAGGCACTGCGAAAAGCCATAGGCGCTAAAGATATGGAACTCTTTAAAGTACTTATAGAAGCAGACCCAAGAGTGCTTCGTAAAGAACTTTTTACGAAAAAATCTGTTGCGTTTTACAAGAAAAATAATAATGCTTTGCAGTTTAAAGCAGGTGCGAATCTGGTGGCGGAGTATGAAAAAGATGACCACTACAGACAGATTGCAGCAACTGAGATGGCAAACTATGAGGCCAATGTTAAGGTACAGTCTTATGATAAGGCAAGACACTCAAGAGATAAAAACGGTAAAGTACGTACTTTTTTTGTGGGGTACAAAAGAGTTAACGGACAGATACTCCTTATCGCTGAAAATAAAAATGCTTATGCTGTGACCGTAAGTGTTGCACTGAAAAATTTAACCAACTATACGGTTGACAGACGTCCTCCCTATCATATGGAAATAGACCCATATTCCAAGCAGACCCTTATGACCTTACGTGTTCAAGACAGACATAAAAAGTCTCGTGTAGGTTGGCAGTACAGTTGGGTGATGGGCCGAGAGAGTGCGCGACATGACAACAATTATATCTACGCACTTCCTTTTAAAAAAGGCGCAACCGTTATCGTTTCTCAGGGCTTTAATGGTCAAGCAACCCATACTGGTCGCTCTCGTTATGCTGTGGATTTTGTGGCAGATGTAGGAACACCTATCTATGCTGCGCGGGGTGGCCATGTAGTCGCGGTTGAAGGACAATATAATAAAGGTGGTTTTGGTAAAGAGTTTGGACAGTATGCCAACTATATAGATATAGAACATACCGACCATACTATAGGCAAGTATTATCACCTCAAGCAAGATGGGGTGAATGTTAAAGTAGGGCAGTTTGTCAGTCGTGGTCAACTTATAGGATGGAGTGGCAACACGGGCTATAGCAGTGGACCCCACCTGCATTTTGGTGTTTATAAGGTCGACAGTGATTTCAGACACTCGGTAAGTCTGCCCTTTAAGTTTCAAACTAACAGAGGGGTTGTGGATGCACCTAAAAAAGGTGATATTTTTAGAGCAGTACGCTAAAATGAGCGTAACATAAAGGAAAAAAAATGGGTTTAGATTTATCTGAGGTATTGGTCATCGGGATTTCGTCTCGTGCACTTTTTGACCTTGAAGAGGCCAATGACCTTTTTGAGGAAGAGGGTTTAGATGCGTATCGTGCGCATCAGCTTGAAAACGAGACAGAGACCCTCCCTAAAGGGACGGCTTTTGCCTTAGTCGAGGCACTGTTGAACTTAAATGTCTTAAGTGGTAAAAAACTGGTTGAGGTCATCGTGATGTCACGCAACTCACCAGACACAGGATTAAGAGTTTTTAACTCGATTAGCCATTATAAACTGGACATCTCAAGAGCGGCTTTTAGTGGAGGAACCTCACTCTCTCCTTATCTTAACGCCTTTAATGTGGACCTTTTTCTCTCAAAGTCAGATGAAGATGTTCAAGCTGCGGTAGATTCTGGTGTGGCAGCAGCCTCACTTTATGCACCACCACAAGGACAGAAAATAGAAAGTGATAAAATCAGGATCGCCTTTGATGCTGATGCGGTCATCTTCTCTGAAGAGAGTGAACAGATCTTTAAAACTCAAGGTTTGGATGCCTTTTTAAAACATGAAAAGCGTAATGCCCAGACCCCTATGAAAGAGGGACCTTTTGCAAAACTGTTAATGACACTCTCCTTTTTACAGCAACACTTTCCTAAGGGAGAGTCTCCTGTGCGTATTGCCATTGTGACAGCAAGGAACTCGCCAGCACATGAACGTGTAGTGCAAACGCTTCGAACTTGGGGTGTTCGTGTGGATGAAGCCTTTTTCTTAGGAGGACTCTCCAAAGAGCAGATCTTAAAAGCATACCGTGCCCATATCTTTTTCGATGACCAAGAGACCCATCTAACAGAGACCTCTAAACTGGTACCCTCTGGAAAAGTACCCTACAAGACAGGTTCACCACTTAAAGAGATGGAAAATGCGTAAAATATTGTGCTCAAGTATTTTGATGGCAGGGTCTCTTTTCGCCAATGAAGCCATCATAGAAGATGTACAAGTCTCAAAAGTAGGAGAGACCTATACCCTTGCAGTTAGGATTTTACATAAAGACAGTGGTTGGGAGCATTATGTCAACGGCTATGATGTTTTAGACACCGAAGGTCATGTCTTAGCGACACGAACACTTTGGCATCCTCATGAACATGAACAACCTTTTACACGTTCTCTCTCTGGTGTGAAACTTCATGAAAAAGAGACCTATTATATACGGGCACACGATACCGTTGATGGATACTCTAAAACTTATGAAATTAGAGTGCATTAGCCATATGAACAGTAAGCCAAAGGGCATGTTCTGAGGTTGAGAGTATACGATGCTTTTTATGGGCTTCTATAAATAAGGTATCACCTCTTTTTAAAGAGATAATGTCACTCTCAAACTCCAGTTCTGCCTCTCCCTCAACCAATAATAACCATTCATCTTCATCTTGGTTATACCAGCTACTACGCCCTAAATGACGTGACACTATACGGTTAATTGTGATGTTTGGTGAAGAAAAAAGTTTCTCTGTATCCTCTTCACCTAAATTGGGCTTTTTTACGTCAAAAAAGTTCATTTTGTTGACCTTTGTCAAGTTGTACTTGTTCTAAACTCTATTATACTTTTAGTCAATTAAAACCTAACAAGGATCTCCATGAACAGTATAAAAAGCTTCTTAACAGAGGACCACCGTAACTGTGATGACACATTTGCAGGGATGGAACAGACAGCAAATTCAGAAGGCTTGGCTGTTGCTAAAGATCTTTATAAAAAAATGGCAGAAGAGATGGAACATCACTTTCAGATGGAAGAACGTGTGATGTTTCCGGCCTTTGAACAAAAGACGGGCATGACAGAAGGTCCCACTCAGATGATGCGTATGGAACATGAACAGATGCGTGCACTCATTAAAGAGATAGGTGAGGCCGTTGATGCTGATAACAAAGATAGGTTTTTTGGACTCACTGAGACGATGATGATTATGGTGCAACAACATAACATGAAAGAGGAGCAGATGCTCTATACCATGGCACAGCAACATCTCTCAGCAGAGGCAGATCAAGTCATTATGATGATGGAAGCGATGATTACAGAGTAGTATGAACTTTACTGGACTCTCTCTCGATCAAGCACCGCCTATCTCAGCACCTGTACGGTTCTTTTTAACCGCGCCTCTATTTGCGATGGTCGCCTCAATTTTGATGCTTTTAACAGATGCAACACTTTTTAGCAGTCGTTACACTGTAGAGAGTATTAGTGTGGTACACCTCTTTACTATAGGTTTTATGGCCATGGTGATGTTGGGCGCATTGCAACAGATGTTACCGGTATTAGCGGGGGTTAGCATACCTAAGGCATCTTTGGTCGCAACCAGTGCTCACCTTTTGATATCAGGTGGTCTGCTATTGATGGTGTTTGGACTTTTGACGAGTAGTGCTACCGTGACGCTGGTCGCTCCTTTTGTCTTAGGCATGGGGTTTAGCATCCTTTTGGGTGGCATCTTTTTAGCGCTTAGAAAGGTGACATTTTTAACGCCAACAATTAGAGGTATGCGCTGGGCACTCTTTTTTGCACTGCTTACCGTTGTGTTAGGTGTCTTCCTTCTAACCGCTTATGGACAAAACAGTGTGGGTAGTTATCAGATTACAGTCGCCAATATACATGCAGTTTTAGGTGTGTTTGGATTTGCTGGAGTCCTCATCATGGGGGTAGCCTTTCAGGTCATTCCTATGTTCTACGTGACACCTGCTTTTCATGAACGTTATCAAAAGTACTTGGTGCTTAGTGTGGTTGTGATTATCGCATTGTGGGCACTCTTTAATGTGCTCACCCCAAGTTTTACATGGGTGGTGAAACTGCTGTTAGTGGCAGTTTTCTCTGGCTTTGCTTATCTTGTTTTAGAGAAGATGAACCAGCGTAAACGTCCCATCGCAGACATTACCGTTTACTACTGGCGTCTGGGTGCGGTGATGGCTTTTCTTGGATTGATTGTTTGGACGCTGAGTGACTTTATAACCTTCGAAATAGATGGACTTGTTGGGACTCTTCTTGGGGGAGGTTTTGTGATGAGTATCATGATGGGTATGTTATATAAAATCATCCCTTTTCTTGTCTGGTTTCATCTTAACGGTATGGGGTACATGAGCATACCGAGTATGGGTGAGATGGTGAACAAAAAATGGGCTCGCATACAGTTTTCGCTTTTTGTTCTCAGTCTACTCTTCTTTAGTATGACACCTTTTGAGCCGATGATAAGTAAATTGGGCGCAGTAACTCTTTTTGTCTCTATGTTGATTTTAGAAGTTAATCTACTTAATGCTTATAAAAATTATGGACAAACACTTAAACGTGCACCTGACTTTGACATGAGTATGATGCAGAGTGCTTAAAAGCGTGTTACACAAATGTGACGTTTGTGTAACCTACTCAAGAAAAAGTGTTTGTAACATAGTGTGATTTTTAAGAGACTTTTTAGTCTCCACACAATTTCTACACATTTTATCTGTAGAGTATAAACATATAGGGCCTCAAGAGAGTCTCTAGAATATTAAAAAGATAGAAGGATAAATCATGAGTAAACCAATTATTTTAGCAAACATAAAAAAACTTTCAGATGCTGTGCTTACGCAAAACCGCAATGTAGACCATTTGAGAAAAGGTGTTTCCATCGATGAAAGCAAAATGAGTACCAGAGAAGATTGCTCTTTTCTATCATGGTTTCGTGAAGATGGGAAGTATCTGAAAGAGTATGTTCATGGCTCTACACTTGATGAGATCGCTTCACTTTACAGTGACTGGTTTGAAAACTATGAAAAAATCTATAAACTCTTTTACACACAAGAGAAAAAAGGGTGGTTTGCAAGAAAGTCTAAAGGTCCTAAAAAACTGAATGAGATGGAAAAATCAAAACTTGATGCTTATCTACATGACATAGAAGGTCTCCATGAACCACTGCTTAGAAAACTAGAGATCCTCTCTCGAAGGGTTGAACATAACACAAGTATAGATGATGAGACCTACAGTGACTTTGTCAACAACCGTCACTTCCACAAAATAGCGGTCTAAGTAACTCTTTTCAAAGTCGCTCTTAGTTACACTCACTTAAAATATCTTTAGTGAAAGGGTGTCATGTTAAGAGCTTTTGTCACCTTCTCTTTTCTTTTCTCCTCTCTTCTATATGCGGGTTACGCCGTAGTTCCTTCGGATGTACAGTACTATACAGCGTCTGAAGGTAATGTCACCGTTATCTACAGTGCTGATACACAAGCAAATGCTCAAACACTACTTAACACATCAAAGCATCTTCACCAATCTTATGAAAAATTATTTGACTATAGGATGGATGAGAGACTTTTTGTAGGCCTTCTCTCTTCTCAAAATCAGGTGGCCAACGGTTTTGTACTCCCTGTTCCTCACAACCTGCAGATGCTCTACATGGGCGGGGCACTTAAAACAGACTATTTCACCTCTACCTCATGGCTGAAAATGTTGATGTACCATGAGACAGCGCATAACTATCAACTTAATGCAAAAGCAAGTGATGTCACTCAAGCCATACACAAGTTCTTGGGTAATGGAGCCTTTATAGCTGGTTACTTTCCACTACTTTCACTACCTAACGTTACCATCTCATCACAACTTCTAGAGGGTAACGCAGTGCTCAACGAGTCATGGCAGGGTAATGGGGGCAGACTGCATAGTGGCCGTTTTAAGGCGGAGACGCTGTTGCAGGCAAAAGCAGGAGACATCACACCGCAGTTTTTGTACAACGAACGCACCCATGAGTTTCCTTTTTATGACAGACACTACATCGTTGG
>JALSUN010000182.1 GCA_027061425.1 Helicobacteraceae bacterium | reverse complement strand
GTCGTCTCCATACTCTTTGCCCATCGTACACAGTTCAAGCTCAAAGGCTATGTTGACTCCGCCTTGGTCTTTGGTGTTCCAAGTGTCGGTTTTGGACTCCAGGCAGCACTCACACAAAACATGGAGTACGTTCTTGCCTACTCTGCCTTAGGTGTCAGTGCCCTCTACCTCTCTTTAGCGATGTGGCTGCGTAAAAAAGAGGCCTTCTCCCTTTTAAGTGAGTCCTTTCTCGCTCTGGGTGTGGTCTTTTTAAGTCTCGTCTTCGCCTTTGCCTTCTCTCCGGAGGTCAGCAGTGTCATCTTTTCACTCGAGTCAAGCGCCATCATCTGGGTCTCTCTACGCCAGGACAGACTCTATGCACGTATTTTTGCACTGCTCTTAGAGGTCTATGCTTTAGTCACTTTTATCTCCCAAACAAGATACATGTTAGACACCGAACTCTTTTTAAACAGTGTCTACCTTGGTTTCAGCATCTTGGCCATTGCCGCGCTGAGTACTGCCTTCATCTATGAGAAACACGCCTCATTGATCAAGCCTTTCGAGAAGCAGCTGCACAAGATCTTTTTAGGTGCGGGACTGCTTATCTGGATATTAGCAGGCTTTAGAGAGGTAGACCACCATGAGTATGCCTACTTCTCTCTCTACCTCTCACTCTCTACTCTGGGCTTTTTAGCCTTGGCCAAACGTGCCCAGTGGAAAAGTCTGAGTTTTGCCCTTGAGTTTTACAGCCCTATCATGTTACTGACATTTGCCATCTCGATGCGTGAGGAGCTGCACCCATTTGTAGGTTATAACCTCATCGCCTTACCACTGTTTGTCTTGGTACACTACCTGCTATTACGCACACTCAAGTTTCACTTTGCATCCATCGCGCACAGTGCCGGACTCTGGTTTACAGTAGGCGTCCTCTCATGGGAAGCCTATTACCAGCTGGAGCTGTACTCTGTTGTAGCAGCATTAAGCCTTCTGCCCGCTCTCTCTATTTTTGCCATCTACAACATCACCAAGCACCCTAAGTTTTGGCCTTTTACCGAGTATGATAAAAGTTACAGCGATGTAGGGATTAGTGGAATCGGTTTTGCGCTGATGGTTTGGGAGCTTGTGGCTTTAACACACAGTGGCATAGTAGCTTCACTTGTTTATATTCCACTGTTTAACCCTCTTGAGCTGATGCAGGTGAGTGTTTTGGTCACACTCGTATGGTGGGCAAAACAGAGTACCATAGAGATGCCCTACATCTTAAGATTTATAGCCATCTCCGCTATGGTCATGCTCACTACCATGCTCGCACGTCTTGTCAGTTACTATGGTCACGTAGCTTATGACCTTGTGCACCTTGCTCAGAGCAATGTTTTTCAGACCTCACTCTCCATCATGTACACACTCATAGCACTCGCTGTCATCATCTATGCAAAACAGAAGGTACAACGTACCACATGGCTTGTAGGTGCTGGACTACAGGGTCTAGTCATCGTAAAACTTCTGCTTGTTGACATGTCTCGCAGTGGCTCTTTAGAGCGTATCATCTCATTCTTGGTAGTGGGCGTTCTCATCTTGCTTATCGGCTTTATCGCCCCACTTCCCCCTAAAAAAGAGGTCACCTCATGAAAACCGTTCTCGCTCCTATGTTTTTAGCACTAAACCTTCTGGCATTTTCACCCGCCGACTTCGCTTATAAAAGTGACATTAACAGTAGTGAGGCTCAAGGTCTCATCAACTTTGAACTTCCACTTGATGTTTATGAGAAGAGCAGCTCTCAACGCCTTCTTGATGTCGCTGTGTTTGATGCACAGGGGAGACAGATGCCTCAAAACATCAGCGTGGAGCAGCAACTACAGCGCAGTGTGCAACAGCAGAGTCTTCCCTTCAAACGTTTTGAGACACTTCAAAAAAAGAGAAAAGATGGTCTCACCCTCATCTATGACAACAAGACCATCGCCCTCACTGATGTCATAGATATCAACAACACAGACTACATCATCGATGCCAGTGCCATGAAAAATGGAATCGACTATATTAAAGTTTTGAGTGATGATGCTGAATATATGGTGGAGACCGATGTTGTTTATAGCAGTGATCTCAA
>JALSUN010000181.1 GCA_027061425.1 Helicobacteraceae bacterium | reverse complement strand
AGATTGGCTTGCAGGTTTGGTGGGTTATGTCACCTCTCATGCTTCGGATTTAAAAAAGCAGATCAATGCATACAGAGACAGTATTAGCAGTGGACACGGTGTCTTGGTTGTAGCACATTCTCAAGGTAACCTTTTTACAAAAGAAGCTTATGATGCTCTGGATCCATGTATGCAAAAACAGTTTGAAGCTGTCAGCATTGCTTCGCCGATGCATGCTGATATAAAAGAAGAGACGCCTCGGATCAACTGGGACAATGACGTAGTGCCATGGTTGTCGCTCACTGGCAGTCTAAAAAGGATTACCGTTTTTAGTCATACTTCTTAAATCGTTCTAACCACTCAACAGCATCTTCATTCACACGTTCTTTCTGTTTTAAAAGTGACATAATGATATTTTTAAGGGTCTCTTCGTCCATAAACTCTAAAAGATTAGGATTTATCTCAGTAGGGGGGACATCTTTTCCATAGCTGTTAAGCAAGGTCTGAATGTCATTAATGAGCATCATTTTATCACTCATCTATAGTTTCTCATCAGTAGGGCCGGTATAAAGCTGTCTTGGACGGGCAATTTTCATCTCTTTATCGTGTTTAAGCTCTATCCACTGGGCTACCCATCCTACAGTACGTCCTATAACAAAAATGTTGGTGAACATGTTTTTGGGAATTTTAAGTGCTGTTAAGATCAGTCCGGAATAGAAGTCTATGTTAGGGTAGAGGTGACGTTGGATGAAATACTCATCACTCAAAGCAACCTCTTCAATACGTCTTGCTATAGCCAATAGCTCACTGTTTACACCCAGTTCGACTTCAAGTTCATCAAGAAGTGACTTGAGTATCTTGGCGCGAGGATCAAAGTTTTTATAAACACGATGTCCAAACCCCATAAGCTTAAAATCATCATCTGGATTTTTAGCACGTGCTATAAAGTCATCTACCTTGTCAAGTGAACCTATAAACTCCAACTGTGCAATAACAGACTCATTTGCACCACCATGTGCCCGTCCCCAAAGGGCATCTATACCTGCAGATATCGCTGCGTAGGGGTGTGCGCCTGTAGAAGCGACACCACGTACTGTGGAGGTCGAAGCATTTTGCTCATGGTCTGCATGCAGGGTAAAGATGGTGTCAAGTGCACGCACTTCTACCTCGGGGATCTCAAGGTCTTCACCTGGATAAGCACGCATCATATAGAGAAAGTTCTCTGTAAATGAACGTTCAACATCTGGATAGATAAAAGGTATGCCTAAAGTACGTCGGTATGCAAAAGCTGCAAGGGTAGGGATCTTGGCAATAATGCGACGAGACATCACCTCGTAATCACAAGCATCCTTTAACTCTAAATGCTCAAAATGAAAGGTAGAAAGCGCTGCAACGGCAGAGGACATCATCGCCATAGGATGGGCCTGATCTGGAAACGCATAAAAGAGGTTTTTAAGGCCTTCATGGACAAAAGCACGCTTTCTCAGCTCCATATCAAATGATATGAGCTCGTCTTGGTGGGGTAAACGCCCTTCAAGGAGCAAATAACAGTTTTCTAAGTAGCTTTTCTTGTTAGCCAAATCTTCTATAGTATAGCCTCTATAACGCAGTTCACCTTTAGCACCATCTATAAAAGTGATAGCTGAACTACAACTTGCAGTAGAAGTGAAACCTGGATCATAAGTAAACATACCCGTCTGCGCAAAAAGTTTACGGATGTCAATAACATCTTGACCCTTTGTAGGACTTAGTATAGGAAACTCATAGCTTTTCCCCGTGCGATTGTCTGTTAAAGTAATAGTTGACATCTTCACTCCTTTTACTGTTTCATAATACTAAATTATCACACTTAGATTAACAATGCCCTAATAGGTCACTGTTTCACTCAAGATTACTTCAGGTAAGGTTTACGACTAGGTTGTTAAGAAAAGTCAATAGTCTAAAAATGATGTGACTACTTTACCAAAGGCAACAAAATATTGCTATTGGTTAACATAATGTATATTCTCTTTAAAAATAGTTTTTGTGCTTTGAGCCCTATTTGAGCAACTATGTCAGTGATACAAGTAACTATTCAACCTTAGAGATATAACAACCATGAAAGACTTTTGCCTTCTGATCATACCGACAACGTATGGTATAACGTGCGTGTTGCTTTTTTTTGTAGAGGTTTGCTCTTTTGCGAGTAATGTAGAGTTTCATAGAGTCAGCCATCATAAAGCATGTTTGATCAATGCCATGACGCACAAAGCGTTTTTCATAACATGTAGAGGTTAACAGGTTCTTTTTAAACTCACCGTATATGGTTGACTTAGACATCAGTGTTACCTGTGCAGCTTGGGTGATACTAAATGATATGAGGAGAAATAATAGTGTTTTCATATCGTCATCATACACTAAAATGATTTGCTTTACTCTTGAAGAAGATTAAGATGAGCAAGAACGTATAGCAGCATTTAAGGTTCTTTTCAAAAACATAAATAGTGTAAAAAATATGACAGAGACTAAAGAGTTAGAGCATCTCTATGAGCTCAAGACACATATTGCTGATATCTATGCCATTTTGGCACTGCAACAGAGCACATCACATACTAATAAATAGCCTTTATGTGTGTACAGTATTAAGTAAGGTAATGTATAATTATTGAATCTATAAGGGTCCATCTAAAAAACCTTAACTACCCTCACTATAAAGTTGGATTGTGAAAAAAACTGTAAAGTATCTTCTTTTTTCTTTTCTTGGACTTCTGCTCTTACCGTTAATATTATTGATTGTTCTTTCCATACCCTCTGTAGCACACTATGGTGTCACTAAGGCCCTCACCTACTTCTTAGAGGTCAATGCATCTGTCACAACGGCTACACTTGACTGGAGTGGGTTTAAAAGCAGTGGTGCACTAAACCATACAGATATTTACAAAATAGAAGTTGATTTTAATGACCTCTCTTCTGCCACAGTGTATTTGCATTATGAGGGTGATGTCAACACATTCTCTAAAGTAGCAACAGTAGATCTGCCTTATGTTCAAACTATACTTGACGCCAAGTTTGACACCAACACGCTCTATATAGAGGCCAATGCTTCTCTGCTCAAGGGCACCTTAGAGGCTGGGTTAAGTCTTGAGAGTATGGATTATCACTATAAAGTGCATCATGTTGATCTTAAAGCATTTGCCATGCAACAGCATCCAGCTATTGCTAACTACGCTACAGGTCAACTTTCTGTAGAAGGAAGCGGGATCATCACTGCGCCCTACAGTGTCTCGTTTGATCTCTCATCGCAAGCCCTTCAGTTAGAAAAAAACATCACTACTCAGATCTCTCCAAAACTCTCAAATACGCTTCCTCTAAAGCTAAATGTTAGAGGTACTGTCAGTTCTGAAGATCTCAACACAACATTAACGCTACACAGTGCCTTGCTTAACGTCAACCTCTCCACCCTGTTTTATGACTTTAACCAAAGTACTATACAGATCGTCATGGCACTCCATAACCATGACCAAAAGATAGTACCTGTTAAAGAGGTCTTGGCTAACGCGAACCTCTCTTTAGGAGATGAGCTCAATGCAAGTTATTACCTCTCTGTTGATGGGTATGATCTTGAGACAAAACATCTACAGTATGATTTAAACAGCTCAAAACTCGTTTTAGACTACAGTATAAGCTCCAAATCAGACAAGCCCATTAACTTACAACAGGCCAATACTCTTTTTGGAACCGTTCTTTTTCAAAACAGTACACTGAGAGTAAAATTAGACTCAAAATCCATAAACAGCCCTATTTTACTGACTCTGAAAGAGGATAAACTTCATATAATATCAAACAATATCAATCTTGAAGCCTTACAAGATATAGGTAATCAAGAGCGTATAGCAAAAGGTCATCTTCTCTTTGAGGCAGATGCCAACTTGTCATCTGAACCTTTACTCTGGAGTACAAAACTGGTCTCTAAAGACCTACAACTGCCCTGGAAGTATAGAAAAGATGTGGGTCTTAAAAACACTCTTGCCTTTACCATCAAAGCACAAAATGAGCGTAATGGTGACATTGTTGTACGTCCAACACTTTGGAGTAATATAGGCCACATCCATTACACTGCCCTACGTTATAAACCTGAACAACAGCTTCTCTTTTTTAATATCAATGCCAAAAAAATAAAAACAACCTACTATCAGGCTCCAAAACTCAACCTCAAAGGTGCGTTCAACCTCAAAAAAAGCAGACTTAACAAGACGACACTTACCACACCTTATGAAAAAGTAGTCGTTAAAAGAGTGACCTATTCCGATAAAGAGGTATATGGCTATGTCGACTTTGCCCTCACCCGCCTTGATCGCTTTGCGAGTCTTAACCGGGACTACACACTTACAGGTAAGACCTACCTACACTACACGCCTAAAAAAACAACTCTCTCTTTAGACTCACAAGAGTTAGGTGCACTTTCTCTTGAACACAAGGGAGAAGTCATTAAGCTTTCAGGTCATGGCCTTAGGGTTGAAGAGTTAATGACCTTAAGTGACCAACTTGTTGTAATGAAAGGCGATCTCAAGTATGACCTCCGCTACTCAGCCTCTTCCATCAAAGCAGAAATCACCTCTGACAAGCTGATAGGATATGGAGACTTAAACAGCTCTATCCGTCCATTTTCTCTAGACTACACAACATCACTAAAGTACAAGAAAAAGCGTTATAGAGGTCAAGCAACACTGAAAACAGACAATGAACTCATAAAAATAACCAATGTTGTTGTTGATCTCTCCAAAAACAAGATAAAAAGTAAGTATAAGTTAGAGATAGACAAGCTTGAAAAAAACACCTTTATCTTACCAAAAGAGCTCAAAGGCCCACTTCATGTCAACGGTGATTTTGAGCAAGACAAATACCAACACCTCACCTTTAATCTCAAAGACTTTCAACTCCCACTTCAATGGCATAAACTGCTAGAGTCCAATGCAACCAGTTATCTTGAGACCAATACCTCTTTAGCCCTTTACAATGACAAAGGTCTCATTAGCTTTGATGCCACCATAGACAATACCCTGCTCAACCTTTATGTCAATAAAAGTGACTATAACCTCAAAACAGGAGACTTTCACCTCTCAAGTGTACTAAAAACGGGTCTATGGTTAAAAGACACCAATATAACCGCTGAAGGCCGTTACAATAAAACTGCCCTCTCTCTACCAAAGGTCAAGGTGACAACTACACATCAGGCTATAGACTTGACAGATACACACTACACTTTCAAAGACCAAAACTTCACAACAGCATATCAACTTAGTTTAACACCCTATGCCAATGCTCCGTATCATACAGAAACATCCCTATACGGTACGGTAGCCACCAAACCTGAACTCTATGCCACATTAAAGAGTAACTCCCTTGGAGGCACTTTAAATGCATCTGTCACTAATACCAAAATAGATCTGCTCGCTCAAGATGTCTCTCTTGTTAAACTCTTGGCCTTTAGTGGAGAGGATATTCCTATATCTGAGGGACTCCTCAATGCAAAAATAGATGTAAGGTCTGATCACCTTCTTGATGGTAACCTCTCTACACTCAAAGGAAAAAGCGACCTTAATATCACCGACATGACACTCAATGGTGTCGAACTTGATAGCATCTTGGATAAATTGAGAAAATCACAAGACTTAAACCTCTTTCAAGGCAGTTTGAGTGATCTTCCTATCGTACGTTCGGTTAAGGAGATTCCTTCTGATATAAGATCAAAAGATGTTAACAGTACCCATTTCAAGACCATTCGCTTTTTGACCGATATCAACAGTACCGGCATACACTGTAAAGATTGTGCTATCGCCACAGATAAAAACCTTATAGCGATTCATGGAGGTATCAATCTCACCTCACAAACTTTTGATGACTTCTATATAGGTCTGCTTTTCCCCACAAACTGCGCCTACTTTATCCAGCAGGTTGATGGAAACCTAAGTGCACCTAAGGTCAAACTGGCAGCTGCTGGATTTAAAGTCGTTGGCGGTGCCACTATGTCTCTTTTAAGTAATGTGGGCACTGTTGTTGATTTTGGAGCCGATGTCATAAAAGATACAGGAGAGGTGGTAGGCACTACAGCAAGTTATGTTCCAGTAGTAGGCAAAACTACAGACAAGGCTTTAACCTCCATCACAGATGCTCCCAAGAGTGGTACAGAATCCATGACAGAGTGTACACCTTTTTATACAGGCAGTGTCCATCACCCTAAAGCACAATAAATTCATCTCGACAAAGTGATCGTCATCTTTATTACACCACCCATTAATATTACTGTAGCCTCTATGAGACCTTACGCTAAGGGTGATAGCAGTTCTTATATATCTATGCATATTACAACACCTTAAATCTCTCTATTATTGCATCTTAAGTCCACTCCAAAATACGTATACAATACACTATAACCGTCTAAAGACTTTTATCAGTCTAAGCCCTTCATAAAATGAAAAAAGGGCGTACAGAGCAACTATACGCTATTGCTCTGTTTATGAACATGTATTCATCAATACCTCTTTTTTAATGAACAGTTGTTATCTGTAGAGATAAGTAAATTTCATTTTGTTCACCTAAAAAAACCTACTATTATCAGGGCATATTTTCATCCTTATATCAACATATATGACCTTAGCGAACCCCTATATTAAGGGCTATAAACATATGAACAGTTGTTCACTTGCAAACAGCCCGAAAAGAGCATAAGTGAACAAGTGTTCACCTGAAATTAAGCTCAAGTTAACAACTGTTCATATATAGTTGCAGAGTAGATTAACGACTGTTCACCTGAGGAAATCATGCAAGAAACAAGTAGTGGAAGCAATACAAAAAGACTTATCTTAAAAGCCAGTATGGAACTCTTTTCTGAGCTGGGTTATAAGGCGGCTTCTGTTCGTAAGATCGCTTCGAAGGTTGGGATTAGAGAGAGTGCACTATATAATCACTTTACCAACAAAGAAGAGATTTTCACTGCAGTCGCTGCCAACCTTTTTACCACCCCTACTACACCGAGAGAAAATGAGTTAAGTATTTCTGAACGTGCCAAAAGTGGTAAAAAGTTTCTCTTCTCTTTTATTGTCACGTATAAACTTATGACCTTTGATGCTAAAAATGAGCGCCTGTTTCGTATCTTGATGATAGAGCTGCTTCAAAACAAGACCATTAGAGAGAGTTTTAAGCGTGAATTCCATCAAAACAACATCAAAATGCTCTCAGAAGCCTTTTTTGTCATGATGCAAGAAGACCTCATACGTTCGGGAGATCCTAAACTTATGGCTATGGA
>JALSUN010000180.1 GCA_027061425.1 Helicobacteraceae bacterium | reverse complement strand
GGTGCTACAAAGGCCCCTCTTATCCGTGCACCCAACTCTGAACGTGTTGGGATGTTTTGTAGGTTAGGGTTTTTAGAGCTTAAACGCCCTGTTGCCGTTCCTGTCTGTACAAAAGATGTATGGATACGACCATCTTCACTTCGTTGGTTCAGCTCAAGCAGGGGCTCTATGTAGGTCGAATAGAGTTTGAACATCTCACGGTACTGCATAATATACTCTATAATAGGGTGTTGACCCATCAGCGAGGTCAATACCTTGATATCAGTGCTGCGCTTTTTACCATAAGGAAGTTCAAGTTTGTCAAACAAGATCTCTCCAAGCTGTTTAGGAGAGTTGATGTTAAACTCTCCACCCGCTGCTTCATAAATGTTTTGAGTCAGCTCCGCGAGTTTAGTTTTGGCTTCGGCTTTGAAACTTTCTAAACTTTTTGCATCACTGGCGATCCCGTTACGCTCCATCTCCATCAAAGTGGTAATAAACGGAAACTCTAAAGTATGTGCCAGTTCTATAAGATGCTCTGCGCTTTGAAGTTTTAACTTTTCTAAAAGCATATTGTACAGTTTCAAAGTGATCAGTGCATCTTCTGCAGCATACTTGGTCGCATCTTCAAGTGCTACTGAGGCGAAGGTCTCTCCCTTTTTTACCGTCTCTTTAAAACTGATCATCTCATGCTCAAGCCAGACACTAGAGAGGTGGTCTAACGAAAGTTTGCTTTCAGGGTTGACCAACCAGGCCAAAACAATGCTGTCTCCATAAATATCAAGAGTATCAACCTCCAAATAATCTGCCACAAAGTGCAGGTCAAACTTAACGTTGTGACCAACGACACGCGCACTAAAGATCTTACGAAGGGCTTTTTGTGCTGCCTCTTTAGAGACCTGTTCTGGTACACCGAGGTAGAAGTGGGCTATGGGAACATAGTAGGCCACCGCTTCATTCAAGGCAAAACTAAACCCTACCATATGATCTTTAGCGTGGTCGAGTCCCGTAGTCTCGGTGTCAAAAGCAATGATATCGTCAGGTTTCAGCTCTTTAAGAAGATTGTCCAACTCTTTTTCATCAGTCACCAACTTGGTCTCAAGTTCCAGCTTTTTAGGTGCCATAGCAGCCATCACTTCATCGGCTGTTTTAGGCTTGGAAGCAGTTAATGGACGGCTATCTGGATCTACCAGTTTCTTAGCATGCAGTACCCGCAAGATACCATTCATCTCATACTCTACCAACTCATCATAGATTGGTAGAAAGGGGTTCTCTTTAGGCAATGCAAATGGCGTGAAGTCAACGCCTTCTAAGATGTCAGTACGCAAGGTGACCAACTCACGTGACATCCAGGCATCTTTTTCAAACTCTCGTAACTTCTTCTGCATACCGGGAGGTTTGATCTCATCGATGTGATCATAGACATTTTGCAAGGTCTCATACTGACTAAGTAACTTCTGCGCCCCTACTTTACCAATGCCTTTGACACCAGGAACATTGTCTGCGCTGTCTCCCAAAATAGCTTGGTAATCAGTAAATTGATCAGGTCTGATGCCATATTTGTCCGTACACTCTTTTTCATCGATCTCTTTACGTTTAATGGCATCGACCAAGACTACACGGCTGTCATCAATAAGCTGATAGAGATCTTTGTCATGAGAGACGACACGCACTGTAAAGCCTTTTTTCTTCGCCTCTATAGTCAATGAAGCGATGACATCATCGGCCTCAAAGCCTGGCATAGCGATAGAGTGAAAGCCCATCTTTTTGATCCACTCTATAGCGATAGGCAGTTGCATGGTCAGCTCTTCAGGCGGTGCAGAACGGTTGGCCTTATAGTTAGGGTCTATCTCATTTCTAAAGGTAGGTCCTTTTGAGTCGAGAGCGAAAACTAAATAGTCTGTGGTATGCTCTTTTTCAAGACGCTCTATTAAGTGTGTAAAACCCGTTAAGAGACCTGTAGGAAAGCCATTTTTGTTGGTCAGTGGTGGCAGGGCATAAAAACTTCTGAAAAAGAAGCCAAAAGTATCGATAATGGTTATGGTCTTAGACATAAAAAACCTTCTAAAATAGTAATGCTATTTTAGCCAAGTAAGCTTATGCATGGCTCTTTTTTTCACGC
>JALSUN010000179.1 GCA_027061425.1 Helicobacteraceae bacterium | reverse complement strand
TTTGCACCAAATATCGATGCCAACCTCATAAAGTTCGAGGGTGAAAAGCTGTCTAAACTTTCTATAGAGACCGGAGAGCGTGCTAAGGCTATGACTGCGGTAATTAAGGGTGAAAAGTTTACTGTGGCTTCCATAGAGACCAAACAGCGTAAAAGTTCAACACCACCACCATTTATGACCTCTACACTACAGCAGACGGCTTCAAGTAAGCTCTCAATGTCTCCTAAAAAGACAATGATGTTGGCACAAACTTTGTATGAAGGTGTGAAAACACCAGATGGCACGTCGGGTGTGATTACCTATATGCGTACGGATTCACTGAACATGGCCAAAGAGGCGGTAGAGTCTGCGCGTGAGACGATCTTGAACACTTATGGTGAGCAGTACCTGCCTAAAGCACCAAAGAGTTATAACAAGAAGTCAAAAGGTGCACAAGAAGCACACGAGGCGATCCGTCCGACCATACTCTCTTTTACACCAAAAGTAGCAGCTGCTTTCTTGAAGCCCGATGAGCTTAAACTTTACACCCTTATCTACAACCGTTTCTTAGCGTGTCAGATGAATGACGCCATCTTTGAACAGCAGTCTATTATCTTCAAAAGTGAGAGTGCTGAGTACAGAGCAAGTGGACGTAAACTCATTTTTGATGGTTTCTACAAGGTTGTGGGAAGTGATGATAAAGATAAACTACTGCCTACCTTAGAAAAAGGTCAGGACATTGATATCACTGAAATTAAGCCGACACAGCATTTCACAGAGCCACCTTCACGTTTCTCTGAGGCGAGTTTGATTAAGCAGTTAGAAGCAGAGGGGATCGGTCGTCCTTCGACGTATGCACCAACCATCTCTACACTGCAAGCACGTAACTACATCACGATAGAAAAACGCCAAATTACACCAACTGAAGTAGCATTTACTGTTATCGAAATGTTAGAAAAACACTTTAGTGATATCGTTGATTCTAGTTTTACGGCCAACATGGAAGAGGTTCTAGATAAGATCGCTGAAGAGGGGAAGGACTGGCAAAGTGTTCTTAACGAGTTCTACTTCCCATTTATAGAGCGTGTTAAAAATGGTAAAGAGAACATCGTTTCTCTTAAACTTGCCAAGCCACTTGGCCGTAACTGTCCACAGTGTGGTTCAGAACTTTTGTTGCGTTCAGGACGTTATGGAAACTTTATAGCATGTAGTGGTTTTCCTAAGTGTAAATATACAGAGCAGGTTGCAGAAGATGGTGAAGAAGGTGAAGCACCAAAAGTTGAGACTACAGATGAAAAGTGTGACAAATGTGGTGGAGACATGGTCATTAAAAATGGTCGTAACGGCAAGTTTTTAGCGTGTAGCAACTACCCTGAGTGTAAAAACACTAAGTCTATGGAAGTCGAGGCTAAAGAGTCTGACATCCCTTGTCCAGATTGTGGTAAGAAACTGGTCTACCGTAATTCACGACGTGGGCCATTCTGGGGTTGTGAAGATTATCCAACGTGTAAGTTTATCTCTAAGTTTGAGCCCTCTGACAAGAAGTGTCAACAAGAAGGATGTGGTGGAACACTTGCACGCAGAACTTACCGTAACAAAGAAGTATATGAGTGTATTCGTTGTAAAGACCGTACACCTGCGGAAGAAGGGGAAAGTTAATGTTGAATGTTGAATGTTTAATGTTTAATGAACAGAGCATCAAGATGTTTACATCTCAACCATTCATAATTCAACATGCAACATTCAAAATTTTTCATAAGCGTGGAACACACTTATGAAGATAGGCATCCTCTCCGACACCCATAAAAAAGAGAAACGCTCACAAAAAGTAGTGGATCTTTTAGTAGAAAAGGGTGCAGAATTTTTTATTCATGCTGGGGATGTAGTTAAAACAGAGATGCTTGACCAGTTAGAAGCGACAAAACTCAAGTATGTTGCTGTTTATGGGAACAACGACGCACATCTTCATAGCGTTCACAATGATTATAACCTGGTGCAAGAACCGCACTATTTTAAGTTAGACAAGACCAGTTTTAAACTCATGCACCTTCCTTTTTTTATGTCTCCAGACACGGAGGTGGTACTTTATGGTCATACGCATATTTTTGATTGTGAATTTACGAACGGTACCCTCTTCTTAAACCCAGGTGAGGTCTGTGCGCGTAACAAACCCGTCAGTGAATGTGCTATGTTGGAAATAACACCTACCCATTTTCATGTGACGTATTACCATCGTGAACTCAAGACGAAAAAATTTAAAGAACAACATTTCTCATTTGAAAGAAGCAAAAATGTCTAAAGCCATCTTTTTATGTGCCATCTCCAACATCAACAGTGGTACCTGTAATGAGGACTGTAAATTCTGTTCTCAAAGTGTCAAATATAAAGCAGATATAGAGCGTTATATCCAAAAGCCTATTGACGCCATTGTCGAAGAGGCAAAAGCAGCGCGCGCATCAGGTGCTCTCGGTTTTTGTCTTGTCACTGCAAACAAAGGCATAGATGATAAAATCTTAAAATTTGTCTGTGACGTGGCCCGTGCAGTCCAAGCTGAAGTACCTGAACTCCGTCTTATCGCCTGTAATGGTACAGCGAGTGTAGAGCAACTACTAACACTTAAAGAGGCGGGTGTTAAGGCATACAACCACAACCTTGAAACAGCAGAAGCTTTTTATCCAACAGTTTGTACAACTCACCCTTGGCGTGAGCGTTATGAGACCTGTGAAAATGTTAACAAGGCAGGCTTGAAGCTCATAACAGGTGGTATCTTTGGAATGGGAGAGACTCAAGCGGACCGTATTAGTATGTTAGAAGCCCTTAAAAGCCTTAAACCGACATCAGTCCCTCTTAACTTTTACCATCACAACCCAGCGTTACCACTCTCTCCAAATCCATTGACGACAGATGAGGCTCTTGGCTTGATTACCCTTGCTAAAGAGATTATCTCCGATGCTGATCGTATTATGGTAGCAGGAGGACGTGAATTGATGTTTGGTGCACGTCAGAGTGAGATTTTTGAAGCGGGGGCAAACTCCATTGTTATAGGAAATTACCTCACTACTCAAGGACGTGACAAGCAGAGTGATTTGGAAATGCTTAAAACATTAGGATTAGAGGTAGCAAAAAAGGTTTAAAACCTTTTTTAGTCTAGAGGCAGAAACTCATCGAGTAAGTCCTCTCCATCATTTTTTTTAAAAGCTTCGTAGAGTGTTTCATCTTTTTTCAGTTCTAGCATTAATTCACGACGAACATCTCTGTTTATATTTTTGTTTTGAATGGCCATTAAGACTTCGATGGATCCATTGTTAGGATTGCTCCAGAGCTTGATCTGCTTGTAATCCTCTTTTTTCTCTTCACTCACTTTGGTCGCAATCTGGTTGATGATCTTATCGGTTGCAGTTGAAACCTCTCCACCAATCTGTCGTGAAAAACTCATCAGTCGGTCTTCTATATAATCATGAACTACTTTTTGCATCGCTTTTTGACCATCAGAGGTCGCTTCACGTAACATGAAATTATTGCCTATGCGACTAAATTCACTTGAACCTACTGCAGTTTGCATGTCATCACCCACAACGTTTTTACAGACCCACTCAGGCGCAGGCGCTCCATTTCGGGTACAGGAAAGATCTTTATCAGGATCGATCTTGTCCGGAGCAGGTCCACTTGAACAGGCAGCGATACCAACTAATATAAGGGCTAAAAGTGTAGAAGTTGTAGTGTTTGAGTATTTCATAATCAACCTTTTGTCTGTTAAATAAATAAAGTAAATCATTTTAACTATTTTTTGATAATTATCCCTTAGCACAGAGAAGTTTTAGCTATAATCTGCCTATGTATGATGATGTAGTATTACTAATTTCTCTTTCTCTTATTGTCATTTTTTCGCCGTTTATCGCCAAGATGATCAAGATGCCAACGACACCGATAGAAATTATTCTCGGTGCTATTTTTGCTTATGCCGGTCTCTTGCATCATAATTATCTTTTTGAACTTGTAGCAGAAGTGGGCTTTTTATACCTGATGTTTGTGGCAGGAACAGAAGTAGACATCAAAAAAGTGCTACGTACCAATGCCGCTTTAATGCGACGTATTTTACTCTACTTACTACTTTTATATGTTTTTTCTATCTCCTTTACCCTCTACTTTGGTTTAGGTAAGATATTTATAGTCATGCTTCCACTTATCTCTGTTGGGCTTGTTGTCACGCTCTCTAAAGAGTATGGAAAGACACCGTGGCTTACTTTAGGTATGACAGCGGGTGGGATTGGTGAAGTTATTAGTATCGCTGCATTGACATTAAGTTCTACTGCACTACAAGATGGATTTGGTGTAGAGTTTGCCAAGTCTATGGGTGCCCTTATTTTTTTCATTGGTATTATTTTTCTTCTTTTTCGTGCACTTCAACTGCTCTTTTGGTGGTTTCCAGAGGTGGGTACTGCACTTATGCCTCATGAAGACAACCAAGAACAAGACCTCCGTCTCTCTATTGGTATTTTGTTCATATTGGTCTCGGTGATGCTCTATTTGGACTTAGAACTTGCCTTTGGTGCTTTTATTGCGGGGATGTTCATACCTACCTTCTTTACCCACAAACATGACCTTCCACACCGTTTGGCAAGCTTTGGTTTTGGTTTTCTTATTCCTGTGTTTTTTATCTATATTGGAACGACCTTTAACTTGGATTCTCTACTTATGGAAGGCCTCGTAGCAACAGCACTTGCTATCACGGTGGCCATGACAAGTATGCGTGTTATTAGTGCCTTAGTCTTTAGAAGCATTTTAGGTATTCGATCTTCTATCTTGTTAGGTTTAAGTCACTCTATGCCGCTTACCCTTCTTATCGCCGTTGCCACGATCGCGTACCATACTAACAGTATCGATAAATTGCACTATTTTGCATTTATACTTGCAGCACTTTTTCAGGTTATTGTGGTGACTGTTCTTATTAAAATCATACATAAAGAACCCACTCCAGGTACACTGCCCAAAGCACACCCGTAGATATTTATATAGAGAAGCCTTCATATCCTTAAGTTATGTTGCATAGTCTATGGGGTGTTCTTATATGTTGTTTTAGTAATATTTAATCTATATTAGTTATGATGTTTGCATGAAATTATTACTATTTTTTATTATGACTACATCGATTTTTGCCAATGAAGTACTGTTTGATGAGTACTGTGTCTCTTGTCATTTTAAAGAAAAGATCAGTTTTAAGCAGATGAAAGCACAACGTCAGCATCTAAAAGCACCCCCTATCAGTGTTGTGATGGAACGGATCAAAAAACATATAGTGGTCAAGATTGATGATGAGGATGTTCAAAAAGCGGTGGTTGTTGCTTATATGCAGGATTATGTCTTAGAACCTAGTATTGATAAGGGGATATGTCATGTCAATTGCTATGTGCAGTTTGGTACGATGCCTTCTCAAAAAGGGAAGGTCCCACCAAAAGCACTTAAGCAAATCGTATCGTGGGTCTACGATACGTATTAATAAGGGTTAGAGCTCTGTCTTAAGCGCTGCACCATGTGATGCGTTGCTTACAAGTAGAGAGTAACGCTTCAACCATTTTGAAGGGATATCTTTTTTTACTGGTGCCCAGTGAAGACGACGACGTTCTATCTCTTCACCTTCTACATTAAGCTGTAACAAGTGGCTGTCAACATCAAGCTCTATCTCATCACCATCTTCAATAAGACCAATAAGACCACCCTCTGCAGCTTCTGGAGAGACGTGACCGATACTCGCACCACGTGTAGCTCCTGAAAAACGACCATCGGTGATCAGCGCAACGCTCTCACCAAGTCCCATACCCATGATCAGTGAAGTTGGTGCCAGCATCTCTTGCATACCCGGTCCACCTTTTGGTCCTTCATAACGGATAACAACAACGTTACCTGCTTTTACTTTATGAGACATGATCCCTGAGATCGCCTCTTGCTGGGAGTTAAAGCAGACTGCAGTACCCTTGAACTGACGCATATTCGGTGTAATACCTGCTGTTTTAACAACTGCACCCTCTTCTGCAAGGTTACCAAACAAGATAGAGAGACCTCCAACAGGAGAGAAAGCATTTTCATTGGTATGAATGATATTCGTGTCTTTAATATCTGCATCTTTGATACGCTCAGCAAGTGTCTCACCCGTAACAGTCATTACGTTAGCACGGAAAACATCACCACGTTTACTGACCTCTTTCATCACAGCATTAACACCACCTGCACGGTTGATGTCGTCCATGTGAACAGTAGAGAGAGATGGAGAGATCTTGGCAATGTGAGAGACCTCTTTACCGATCTCATTGATCTGAGTAATGTCAAAGTCGACTTCTGCCTCTTTAGCGATAGAGAGAAGGTGTAAAACAGTGTTAGAAGAGCCACCCATTGCCATGTCGATAACAAAAGCGTTATGGATCGCATCTTCATTTAAGATGTTACGCATCTTCCACTTAGGATCTTCACTCTTCGCCATCTCAACGATACGCTTCGCCGCGACTTTTACCATTTCGATACGCTCAGGTGTCATGGCAAGAACGGTACCGTTACCTGGAAGTGCTACACCCATCGCTTCACATAGTGTGTTCATAGAGTTTGCCGTGAACATACCTGAACATGAACCACCACTCGGACAAGCTTCACACTCTATTTCGTAAAGCTCTTCATCGGTCATATTACCTTCTGCATGCTCACCAACCGCTTCAAAAGCTGTTGCAAGATCGATAGGTGTACCATCAGCCTTGTGACCTGCTTGCATCGGTCCACCAGAAACAAAGATGGTAGGCACGTTAACACGTAAAGCACCCATTAACATACCTGGAACGATCTTGTCACAGTTAGGGATACAGATAAGAGCATCAAGCTTGTGAGCATTCATAACCGTCTCAATGGAGTCTGCGATCAACTCACGAGAAGGAAGAGAGTACAACATACCATCATGACCCATTGCGATACCATCATCAACACCGATCGTGTTAAACTCAAATGGCACACCACCTGCTTCACGAATCGCCTCTTTTACAATACGGCCGTACTCTTGAAGAAAAAAGTGCCCAGGAATAATGTCAATGTGAGAATTGGCAACCCCAATAAACGGTTTATCGAAATCTTCGTCTTTAAGACCTGTAGCTCTGAGTAATGAACGGTGAGGTGTTTTGTCAAAACCTCTTTTGATAGTATCACTGCGCATTGAAGTACCTTTATATAGTTTATTTATTTTCAAAATTATAGCGAAAACAAGTATCTCTTTGATAAATTAGATGAAAATTTTAAATTTAGTACAAAAACCCTTTACAAGTGTACAAAAACTTGCTATACTTCCGCCCTACAACGTCGGAGTGCGGGAATAGCTCAGCGGTAGAGCACGACCTTGCCAAGGTCGGGGTCGCGAGTTCGAACCTCGTTTCCCGCTCCATTTAAACACTTTACA
>JALSUN010000178.1 GCA_027061425.1 Helicobacteraceae bacterium | reverse complement strand
GCAAAACCAGCAGCAGTCGTTAGAGAGGTTAACAGAGTGGGCAAGAAGTTTTTCTCTACGCTGTAGTGGATGGCCTCATGGTTGTCTTTACCTTGACGGCGACCTATAAGATAGATCCAAAAGAGGTGCATGGCATCTGCAATACCTATCGCTACTACAAAAACAGGAATGTTGGCAGTAAAGTTGTTCATCTTATAGCCCAACATCACCTGGATAGAGAGCACGATCATAAAGGTAAATATAACAACAGAGATACTCAGTAACATACCAGAAGGACGACGAAATACAATCCAGAGTAAGACCATAGCGATTAAAAGCACAAGCGGGGTAAAAGTGGCTGCGTCATGTTGTCCCAGGTTAATAAATGCCATGTTTAAGACAGGCCCACCACCCAAGTGAAACTCATAACCACTCTCGGCTTCTGCTGCAACGATCTCTTCCACCGCTGCTTTAAGTTTCTGCGCGACTAAAGGGTCATCACCGGCTTTAGGGGTCATACGACCAACGATCATTGTCGTTTTTCCATCTTCACTGATCAAACGATGTACCGCAGTATCTTCACCTTGAATAATACGCGCTTTCTCTTGTAACTGCTCAGGAGTCAGAGCATCAATGTCATCTATAAACTCTTCCACCAAAATATCATCTGGATATTCAGGATCTGCATGGACATACTGATAGTTGGTCAGAGAGTCTGCACGGGCGATATACTGCGTCGTCCAAAGTTTCTCAGTGATGTTATCTATGACATGGAGTGCCTTAGGATTCATCACTCCATTTTCATCTTTAAATATAATAGTAACAGCGTCATCATTTCCAAAAACAGCACGAAAATCATCATAATTTTTTAAGATGGAGGAGTCTTTATCAAACCATATACGGTAAGAACCTTCAAATTCCATATGTTTAAGTTGTGAGGCCATTGCCACGGTGATAAGGGGTATCGCGATAGCTATAAACCATCGAAACTTGATGATGTAGTCTACAAATTTTTTCATTCTCTCTCTTTTTAAAAGTGATACGCTAGGTTAAGCCCTATACGCTGGTGGGCAGATGGTGTGGCTGTGGGGTCTTTAGGGTCTGTTCCCATAAGGGCGTAGGCTGTTGGTTTTGAAGTTGATGGGTTGATGTAAGCATAGTCGAGTTTAAGATTGAGCACATCATAAAGACGACTTTCATACTTTAAACTGTAACTCTGTTCTTCATACTCCGTATCTATAATCGCCCCTACGATCAGCGAACTGTTGGCAGCATCGTTTAATGTGTAACGAAAGCCTAAAAACAGATCATTTTGAAAGACCTGAAAAAGGTTCAAGTCTGTAGCGATCTCATCACTGTGTTCAAAAGTATTGTAGTAGTAGTATTCCGCTAAAAGGCCCAAGTCAGCATCACCAATAAGTCCGCTCAAAGTATGTTCAACACCAAAACCTAGTTGGTAGTAATCTGAGACTATCTTATCTATACTCGTCACATTATCATCAATAACATCGGTAGCCAAGCCTTCTAACTTTATCAGTGTGCCCCCTACTACCATAGTGTTATAGGTCATGAACTTGTTAACCAGATAAACCTCTTCTTGCATAGTGACACTCAAAGCGCTTTTATCTACAGTAGATTTAAAAGCGCGTTGGGAGTCATAACCATGTTGTGCGATCACTGCATAATCTATAGGATAATCACTCTCGGTAGAACCGCTATAACTAAGATACAAAGTCGGTCGGTAGAGGCTTTCAGTACTCTCTCTGTTGGCATCATAACTAACAGCTACATCAACGTATGGTGGTGCAGGTGAAGGTTGATGTGTAGGAACAGAAATTGTTTTGGGAAAGAAGTAGTACACATACGGATAGGCGGCCATCTTCTGCTTCTCTTCATAAAGTTTAGCAACTAGGGAAAGCTCACTGTTCTCAAAATAGTGGGTATACGCTACATTCCAAGCCCCTTGTTTTTGTGGATCAAGGCCATCAGTTCTAAAATCTTTAGTGTTAAAAGTGTCCACAATGTTGTTCACCTCTAACGCACCCCAAAAACGTATATTACGCCCGCCAAATATCATGTCATTTTCAAAATTATACTTTCCATAGAGCTCATCAAGACGTATGAAAGTACGTTTGTTACGGTTGGCTTCAAC
>JALSUN010000177.1 GCA_027061425.1 Helicobacteraceae bacterium | reverse complement strand
GCTCACTGATGATCCAGTTCGCAGCGATAACCATTATACTTTTTGGCGGTTGGACGCTGATGAAAGCGTATATGCAGTTTGATTATTGGCAAAATACATCCGTAGAACAGCAGGTTAAAGACGCTGAAGAGATGGGAAAATGTGGTGCAGGAAAATGTGGTGCAGGTAAGTGTGGCATGGGAAAATGTGGTGCAAGTGATACGTCTGAAGATGAAAAAAGTAGTAGTAAAATGAAGTGTGGTAGTGGAAAATGTGGCACTTCTAGTGTAGAAAATTAACCATCAAACTGATTAAGAAACAGGGCAAAAAATAGCATAATCAGAGAATTATAACTTTATTTTATGCGTAAATATCTCTTACTTAACTTAACTTATTTAAAACATGTTTAGGTCAAAATGCCCATTTTAATCGCCACATAGCCATTGTTACCTAAAAAATAGTGTTTCTTTTTTTCCCATTAAACTTAACTCCTACTTAATTATATTATATAAAACAAACAACCATAGGAAACTCTCTTTTCTTAAGAAGTATCAAACGTAACTATAGATATTATCATACCGTCTAAAAACCCTTTTCTTATGTAAGGGTTCTTACGCTTTGAAATTATTAGGAGGCTGTAAATGGAAAATCGTCCTTTAGAGTATGATTACACAGTAGCTAAGATGTTTATGCTTATGACGGTACTACTCGGTATTGTTGGTATGACTGTCGGTGTTATCTTGGCATGGGAATTAGCATTTCCAGGTGTAAATACGTTGTTAGGTCAAGGTGCTGCGGAGTATACAAACTTCTCACGTCTTCGTCCACTACATACGGATTCGGTTATCTTTGGTTTTACCCTTAGTGGTATTTGGGCTACTTGGTACTACGTTGGTCAACGTGTACTTAAAGTATCAATGGCAGAGTCTAAGTTCTTGATGATCTTAGGAAAAACTCACTTTTGGTTATATCTTGTAGGTGTTGCAGCGGTTGTTGTATCACTTCTTATGGGTATTACAACATCAAAAGAGTACGCAGAGTTTGAGTGGCCTATCGATATCGCTATTGTTATCGTATGGGTTCTTTGGGGTATGAGTATCTTCGGTCTTATCGGTATTCGCCGTGAGAAGTCTCTATATATCTCTGTATGGTATTACATCGCGACATTCCTTGGTATCGCTATGCTTTACCTGTTTAACAACATGGAAATTCCTACGTACTTCGCTTCTGGCGGAATTGGCGCATGGTGGCACTCAGTTTCTGCATACGCAGGTACAAATGATGCACTTGTTCAATGGTGGTATGGTCACAACGCGGTTGCATTTGGATTTACTGTGCCTATCGTTGCAATGATCTATTACTTCCTTCCAAAAGAGTCTGGACAAGCAGTATTCTCATACAAGCTTTCTCTACTTTCTTTCTGGGGTCTTATGTTCGTTTACCTTTGGGCGGGTGGTCACCACCTTCTTTTCTCAACGGTACCTGACTGGATGCAGACAATGGGTTCTGTTTTCTCTATAATCTTGATTCTTCCTTCATGGGGTTCAGCGATTAACATGCTTCTTACAATGAAGGGTGAGTGGCAGCAGGTTGCAAGTTCACCATTGATCAAGTTCATGGTTCTTGCGTCTACATTCTACATGTTCTCAACTCTTGAAGGTCCTATCCAGGCGATCAAATCAGTAAATGCTATCGCGCACTTTACAGACTGGATTGTTGGTCACGTACATGATGGTGTTCTTGGTTGGGTTGCATTTATGATTATGGCTGCACTTTTCCACATGGCGCCACGTGTGTTCAAGCGTGAGATCTACTCTAAGTCATTGATGAACACTCAGTTCTGGATCCAGACTCTAGGTGTTGTTCTTTACTTTACATCTATGTGGATCGCTGGTATTACTCAAGGTATGATGTGGCGTGCGCACGATGAGTTTGGTAACCTTGCTTACTCATTCATCGACACTGTTACAGTACTTCACCCATACTACACAATCCGTGCAGTTGGTGGTACACTTTACCTACTAGGTATGTTCTTATTCGCTTGGAACATGTACAAAACTATGACTGCTGGTCGTCGCGTTGAAGAGAATGAACTTCAAAACGCTTCACCTATGGCAGCGTAAGGAAAGGGGATCATATGTTTCATTGGTTAGAAAAACACCCATTCTTCTT
>JALSUN010000176.1 GCA_027061425.1 Helicobacteraceae bacterium | reverse complement strand
CTTCTTGATATGATCAAAGATATGAATGATACAAAAGATCTAGAGAGGGTCTTTAAAAAAGTAGAGACCTTACAAAAAAACCTTAAGTATGAACAAGAAAAAGACAGACGTCTTGTTGCTGAAAACAAAAAACTAGAAGAGGTGCTTAAAGAGTTTACAAACATGAGTAAAGATGAGTTACTTTACGCTAAAGAGATTTTAAAAGGTCAGGTGAGTTATTTAACACGTCGACTCAATATGGGTGGAGGTAATGAACTGCCACCATGTTGGGCAAACAAAAAGAGTGGGAAGGCAGAGTACATCTTTACAGTGGTAATTGGTGAAGATGCGATTAAAGTCTCTCCTAGGTGGCCTAAATATCGTGCCACTGAGATTAAAAAGTACAAACTTTCTCGATCTCTTTTCAACAAAGATATCAGTGTTGATAAATTTTTGCAGTTGACAGAGAAGATCTACAAAGATTCTGAAAAAAATGAGTGTAAACATTATCTCTATATGTTTGATAATGCCGAAAGTAAGGCCGGATATAAAGATAAACGTCTGCAACTTGAAAATTATTATTATAAGTATGAAAACAACTCTAAACGTAAAAAACGTTTGAAAAAAGTAAAAGCTGTGGAGACAAAAGAGACGGTAACAGCAGGCTAATAGATTAGCTCTTTTTGATAAAGCGTAGTGTCTCCTCAAAACTCTCTGTAACGACAAGGTCCAACATCATCAGGTTATGTGAAAGTCCAAAATTTTCTATGACCTTTCCCTCCTCACATAAGGCGGCATCACTTTTTAGATGTTGTGCTTCTCTTATGCGCTCTATCATTGTTCTACGGTCTGATGCATAACAGTAAACCTCTTTGTTCAGTGCTTTGGCATAGCCCACTTCAAAAACGGTTCCTGAGTCCGGTTCTAAGCCTCTAAAGGGATTAAGGTTGGCAATGACGATATCACACTCATGGATTAAGGCGAGATTTGCTGCTTGGATTTTTTTAGCCATAAGATAGGGTGTCTCTTGAGGGGTTACGACATTATCGAGAGGAAAAAGACCTTCAAAGCCGTACTTTAAACAGTAGGCTTTAAGTCTCTCACCCACTTGTATGGCATCAGTCTCAAAGACATCTGGTCCTGCAAGATAGATTTTAAGCATAAACTTCCTTGTACGTTTATTTAAATTATAGTGTGGGTTCTTTAAAAACAGAATCCAAATTTGCAAATAGAATAGAATGTTAGAGACCTTCTAATAGTACCAACCACACCCGCTCAACCTCTTTGTCACTCAAAAAGAGACTTGAGTGGTGCTCTAATAGTTCTGTAAAACCTTCTTGTGAGATACTGAGTGTGTGGGCGCAGTTAGGGTGTGCTGGGAGGAAGGAGCGGATGAGTGAGACCTCTTTTAAAATGGGGGTATCACAAAAAAAACAGTGAGCCTCAACATGACAACGACCTTCATACTCAAGTAATTTAATATAGGACTCTATAGCAACTCGCTGTGGATTTTGCAGTTGCCATCTTGATGCGGCTTCATCTAAAAGTTCAAAATAAAAACTGCCGCTCTCCTCGCTCTCTTTAAGATGGGGATAGAAGAGAGCAACAAACTGCTGCCAGGTTCTAAGTTTATGGTGGTTGCTTAACCAAGGATAAGCAAGATGTACAACATCTCTAAGCTGTCCGATATTTGACTTGATAGTGTTGATGATCTCAAAGTCTATTTTAAAGCCGAGGTTGATGACACCATGACGTGCACCATAGAAACGATAAAGTGTATCTAAGCCACGATCCGATAGAATTGTAACAACAAGATCTTCGTCTCTAGAGCGGTTGAGACTGATAATAAAGCCCTGCATTTTTTGTTTCTTACCTACACAATCATTATTTTTATTCTCTGTAATTATAGCTTCTAAAACGAACTTTAACCTGATGGCCTGTATACTATTAGCAATTTTAGATTTTCTAAATATATCTAAGTTGCTGAAACTTTGCTTAAATTTAGAAAATTCATGAAAATTTCTATTAAGGAATCTTATATGATGGACCATCACGATCTCTTACGATCATTTAAAGATAACTGTGGTTTTGGACTTGTTGCCAACATTAAAAACCGCGCGTCTCATAAAACACTTGAGGACGCTATTACCGCGCTAGAACGCATGATGCACCGTGGTGCAGTTGCTG
>JALSUN010000175.1 GCA_027061425.1 Helicobacteraceae bacterium | reverse complement strand
TCTTTTTTACCGGGTCTGTTCTTATCTTCATCTTCACGCTTCATGTTCTCACGTAAAAGGTTGAACCAGGGTTCATTAGAAGTCATGCCGTGGTAGAGGATCTGCCCATTCTCTTTCATCACATCATTGATATAACATCGTGGATATCTACGGGATATGTTGATAAGTGAACGATTGAGTGGATCAAGTACATTTTCATACAGATACTTTAGCTCTTTTTTTGTGTAGCCTTTAAAGATCTTGTCTTTATCATGGTTGTTGGTACGTTTAGGATTGGTATAGATACCCTCTTCATTTTTTGTCATATCGGGATACGTACTGATGATGACTTTTGTCTCTTTAAGATTTGGATAGGCATCGAGCAGTTCAAAAAAAAGTTCATAACCTTTTTCCATGTTCTCAAGACCTCTGGATATCTTGATGTCAAGACGTTCTGGTACATTACCTAAGTTTGCAAACATCCTTTTTACAAGATACTCTAATCCTGATTTTCCTTTTTCATTTTCGTAAATATCATTACCCCCACCACTTAAAAAGAGGAAGTCTAAGGGTTGGCACTTAAGCTGTGTAATAAGTTCTGCCAGCTGAGAACCTGGTTTTAGGAGAGAAGTCTTTTTGTACACGAGTGAAGATTTTGGACGGAATTTCTCTTTTTCTTCATTGCCCTCTAACATCTGTGCTCCGGCATATGTTACATTAATATAGTTGATGCGAAACTCTTTGGCTTTTCGTGTCATGAGTCTGTGCATTCCTGAACGAGAAGAGCGGTAGGCACCGGGATCATGTAAAGGATCACTTAGGTCATAACGACCTGTACCAAGTCCTGCAGCATAGGAGTCACCCATAAGCGCTACATTCATCACTCTAGGAACAACAAATTGAAGATGTCTTATGTCGAGGAGTTGGTCTCTTTTAGGTGAGATGGTATTTGCTATAAGCTGAGTCTCCAGATAAAGTGTTTCATCCTCAAAACTGGAGGGTCTTGGCCTATCATCATTATGGGTATGTAGCCTTTTTTCAGTACTGAAAACGTTGCGAAGTGTGTTGGAAATATAAAATGTAGCAACAAGATACTTTGGATTGTCACGATATTTTTTAAAACGTAGCGTGTGTGCTTTTGCTTTGTAAATTGGGTCTTCTTGCGTGAAAACCAATTGGATAACAGGTTCCTTTAGCAGCTTATGTTTGGCTTTTATAAAGATTTGTATCAGGCGTTCACCGGGTTGTGTGGGTAGGATGATCTTATGAATATTAAGCGTGTTTTTGGGCATTTGGATCCTTTTTTTTAACAGTATACTGAGTACAAGTATAAGATTTTCTAAGTAGGTATTGATGTCAGGTGGTTATAAACCGATAGTATTTAAAGTCTGTTTTTGTATGATGATATCAGGTGCTATGGTGAAAATATAGCACGAATGATGATTTTATTTTTGTTTTTATCTGTTGTGCTTTTGATTGTTTTAAGCTCACTGAATGTTAAGCCAGATACTTTTTGATCTGTGTGCAAACTAGTGAGGTTGGCTTGAGCATCGAGCTCCAAAGAGCATTCAAATTCTTCTAACTTGGCAGAGATATTTGAATCTTTCATTGTTGCTACAGCTTCATCAACAGACTGCCCCATGGAAAGAAGCAGTTTGGATAGCTGTAACTTTTTACTTAGAGGCACGGTTTTCTCTCTCTTTACTCGAAAATAAAAATCTAACCTTTAAGCCATAACTTGCTTTGGAACGGCTTGAACGTGTATGACCTATTTCTGCTTTTGCAGCTACAAACTTTAACTCTAGACCACCACCAAGTGTTCCTTCTGTTTTATTGGTAATAGATGTTTCTGCTGCGTAGGTTACTTCCAATTCAAACTCTTCTAGCTCTACTGCAATATCTGCATTTTGGAGTACTTCTACCCCATCTGAAGCACCTTCTGCGGCACTTATAATTAAATCCTGTATAGCAACGGTTTCTCTTGGCATGTTCTTTTCCTTTAATTAGTATAGAGACTCATTAACAACTTTATGATTGTCAAAAGCCTTACAAAACTCTTTATCAAGCATGCACAATTTGCACATGCTCAACACCTGTGATCTATTTACTCCGTACCAAAAGAGAAGACGGCGCCATTGATACGTCTATCTATCTCTAAGCCACAAGCACCAAAAACGAAGGTTGATGT
>JALSUN010000174.1 GCA_027061425.1 Helicobacteraceae bacterium | reverse complement strand
CCACTTTTGAGAGGTCTGTTTTTAAGCAGTGTATGGAGTGCAGTGGGAATGGAAACAGCAACTTGATTACCGTGGGTAGAGAAGATGTCGATGAACTTCTCTTTATCAATATCTAATAATTTGATGATGTGGTTTAGTGAGGCTTGAGAGGCTTGGTGGGGAACAATCCAGTCTATGTCCGCCATAGTAAGGCTATGCTCTTTGAGGGTCTTTTTTAAGAAGGGAGGTAGGATTTGTAGAGAAAGCTTATAGAGACTACGTCCCTGCATCTCGAAGTTAGAGACCTCTTTATACTCTCCTTCAAAACTTTTAGGATGGTTGTTGGAACCACCTCCTCGTATCATACAGTGTTCATACCCTTTGGTATGGGTCTCAAAAGCAGAACAGATGATGCCACCACTTTTGGAGGGGCTCACGATCAGTGCAGAAGCACCATCACCAAAGATCCCCGCAGTACGGATCTGGCTCCAGTCAAGACCTATGGATGCGATGTCACAAGAGACAATGAGTATAGTTTTGTAAGCATCAAAAAGATGTGCGGCTACGTCGAAAGCGCGAAGTGCACTCAAACAGGTCATGTTGATGTCAAAACTTGGGATAGGACGAGAAGGTGCTAAAAGTCTATGCGTACTCGCTGCGTTAAAGGGGATGGCCTGCTCCATAGTGCCACTGGCGTTGATGATGCAGTCTATGTCATCTATAGAAAGTTTGGCATCTTTTAAAGCTGCTGTTACTGCCTCTATGACCAAGTCACTGCTACGCTCATCGTTCGAGAGAAAGTGGCGCTGCTTTAGACCTGTGATTTTCTCTATATGCCCCACTTTAAAGCCTAACTTTTTGTCGAGATCAGCAGAGGTGACGATTTGAGTGGGGAGGGCTTTTGCAGAGCCTAAGATAGAGATGCCAAGCATAAAAGCCCTTTTTATGTTTAACACTGTGAGATGTTAAAACGATTTTAGCGCATTGTACACTGTGTTGTGTAGGGATGTCAAATATGATGCCTACGATATAACTGCTGGTTTTTTAAGACTTAGACTTTTTATGTCGGGGCTTTTTCTTTTTACTAACAACTTGTTGCTCTACTTCTGTATGCTCAAATCCATCAACATCTTCAACGAGGATTTCAACACCCATAAAGTGCTCTATCTGAGACATCATCGCTTGGTCATCTTCAGAGATTAATGTAATACTCTCTCCTTGTTCATTAAGTGCAGAGAGTCTTGCGAAATAGTCCTCTTTTTCTAGGGGAAGAGCATAGCTTATGATCAGGTTCATCTGTGTCACTTCTTGGTCTTGAAAGATCTTATCAGTTGTGATGATGATGTCCGTTTCACTGTCAGTAAAGTTTTGAAAGGCTTTTACCCTCTCTTCTTCTTTGGTATTGCCATGAACCGCAGTGACCTTAAAATCTTCAGACAAAAGGTGGCCTTTAAGTGTGTTTGCCTCTTTTTTGGTTTTAGTGATAATTATTGTCTTTTGGGGTGCAAGTTTTTGAAGCAAGAGCACGATAAGTGCATTTTTATCGTGATTTTCAACAAGGTGAATTCTTTGTGAGGTTCTTTTAGCAACACTCAATGTATCATAATAGAGTTTTTCTTCAACCATAAGGGAATCCTTTTTTGGCATTTTACAGAAAATCTTCCAAATAGAGAAACGGAAGGTTTTACTTTGACATTTTTGAGTTAAACTTGAGCTATGTTCAAGTAAACCTATTTTTTGGTAAAATTCTCAAAATTAAAGGTGTAACAATGAATCTAGCTGAAAAAGTACTGGCTGTAAACAACGATCTTCCTATTAGAACAGATGCCCCTGTCCATAGCGGTAAGGTACGCTCTGTTTACTGGTTGACTGAAAGTGACAGTAAACGTTTGATCGAAGAGAAGGGCTACGATGTCCCTCTAGACACACCTCTGGCTATTATGGTGATCAGTGACCGTATCTCTGCATTTGACTGTATCTGGAAAGGTGAGGGAAATATGGAAGGTGTACCGGGCAAGGGTGCAGCTCTCAATGCCATCTCAAACCACTGGTTCAAGCTCTTTAAAGAACAAGGTCTGGCAGACAGTCACATCCTTGACATACCACACCCTTTTGTCTGGATTGTTCAAAAGGCCAAACCTGTGATGATAGAGGCGATTTGTCGTCAGTACATCACAGGCTCCATGTGGCGTTCTTATGAAAAAGG
>JALSUN010000173.1 GCA_027061425.1 Helicobacteraceae bacterium | reverse complement strand
TACCTTCAACAAAAAAAGTTTACGGTGCGTATTAGCGGTAAAGAGTACCTCTTCTTGACTGCCTTCAAAGGATAAAGTTGACTACTTTTGACTTGGTAAAGATCTCACCATCTTTGTCTTGAACACTTACCTCAAATGTCAAACGCTTTTTACGATGTTCAATGAGTTTGGCATGTACATAAATATGTTCAGACTCTAATGTTACAGCCTTAATAAATTTTGTCTCTATACTTCTTGTCATATTCATAGGTGCCACTAAAAGACTCAATGGGCCTACCGTGTTATCTATAGCAGCTTCTATTAAGCCCCCTTGCATCGTACCGTAGGGATTTAGCCATAAAGGTGACAGAGGTATTTGAACCACAAGAGACATTTCTTTCTCATCATAGGCTATCATTTCGCAATGCATCATCGTAAATGATGATGGTGGCAGCACTAAAGGTGTTGTACTTTTGTCTTGCATTTTTTGATATAAGGCTTCAACTTTAATAATATCTTTCATATACATCTCCACAATTTGTTGCATTCTATAGACATTTAAACAACATTTAGCAACTGTCGTTTGTAACTATTAGTTACTAATATAATATTTTCAAATATAATTTTCTCACATCTCATAACTTAATATTATTTATATATACATCTTTGTAGTATAAAAGCAATTCAAAATCGGAGTTCAAATGAAAAAATTAGTTCTAGGCGCACTTGTCTTAAGTGTCAGTCTTTTTGCAAAAGATGTCAGCAGTTACCTTAACGGTTCTTACCAGTCAACAGACAAGGTTAAATCAGCACTCAGTGCCAATGGTTTAAAAGTAATCGGTGAGTACGATGCTATGGGTGATGCAAAACATCATGTTGTTGTCTACACTTGTCCAGGTCTTAAAAAACTTGCATCTAAGCCAACACGCGGTTTTGCATCTGTTCAAAAAGTAATGATTGACGCTGAGAAGAAAAACCTAGTCATGACCAATCCAGAGTACTTTATGGAAGCGTTTTTACAAGATGACAATGATGCAAAAATAGCAGCTAAAGTCTCTTCAAAACTTTCTGCGGCATTTGGTACACTTAAAGGTGGTGCCTCTACACTAGAAGATGATGACATTGCTGGTTTCCACTTTATGATGGGAATGCCATACTATGATGATATGATCGAAGTTGCGGAAGGTAAAGGTCTCGCTGCTAAGTTAGAGAAAAATGCTAAAGGTAAGATCGTATTTACTCAAAAAGTAGGCAAGGCAACTGTTTATGGTATTGCTATGCCTAAAATCGAGAAGACGTATGTTAAGACCATTAATGCTGAGGCACATGCAGCGTTTTTACCATACATGGTAATGATAGAGGGTGACAAAGCGATGATACTTCATGGTAAATACTACCTCGCTATTTCCAATCCAACGCTTAGTATGGGTGACTTCATGGGTATCTCTTCTACACCTGATGATATAGAAGATTACATCACAGCACTTTTCAAATAACCCTAAACCCCCAAGCACCTGCTTGGGTTGATTCACTTTAATCCACTATAATCTTTCCATGACAAACCTACAAAAACCTTTTACTTTAGTACTTTCCGGTGGTGGTGCCTTAGGCATCTCCCATCTTGGTCTACTTCATGACCTAGAAAAAAAAGAGATTACCCCTTCTGAGATCGTTGGCACAAGTATGGGTGGTATTATTGGTGCCTGTTTTGCTATAGGAATGAAAGAAGATGAGATATCTGCTAAAGTAGAATCCTTTTCAAGTCTCTTTAACTGGGTAAAGCTCTCTTTTTCTGGTAATGCAGTCATCGACAATCAAAAAATAGCAGAGATCTTTGAAAGTATCTTTCAAGAGAGAAAAATATCAGAGACCATAATACCACTCAAAATCATCGCTACGAGTCTCATAGATGGGCATAAAAAGGTCTTTAGTGCAGAAGATGACGTCAGCATCGTTGATGCTCTTTTGTGTACTATGGCCATCCCTGGTATCTTTCAAGAACATACTGTAGATGGGATTACTTACGGTGATGGTTTTTTATGTGAGAATCTTGGTGTCAATGAGGCGTTATATCACAATATTTTAGCCGTAGATGTTTTAGGAACCCACTCTTTTGAAAAAGAGATGCCTGACAATTTTTTTAAAACAAAAAATGTCTTGGAGATGTTTGAAAAGTCAATGCGCCTCATTATCTACAATCAGACACAGACCCACTTAAGAAACTGCAGTAAAAATATACAGCTCATTGAGCCTGAGACAAAGCACTTCAAAACCTACCATTTTCATAAGATAAATGAGATCAGAGCAACAGGCTTAGGACTTTTATAATCCTACTTTGACATCTCCTCTATAGCCGTAATCACCTCTTGGATAATCCAGTCAGGAGTAGAAGCACCCGCAGAGATACCACACAACTGCTTACCCTCAAACCAAGAAGCTTCCAAATCGTCTGCACCTTCTATATGATGAGAGTCATTGTGTTGTTCATGAAGTGCAATACTATGAAGCTGTTTGGTGTTAGAAGAGTTCATCCCCCCTATAATAATCATCACATCAGCCTCTTTAGAGAGTTTACGTACAGCGTCTTGGTTCTCAAAAGTTGCATTACAGATCGTGTTAAAGACACGTACCTCTTTATGCCGGGGAATCAGGTAATTACAGATCTCTAAATAATCTTCAGCTTTACGTGTCGTCTGTGCCACCACTGCAACCTGCTCTTTAAGTTTCAAGTTTTCCAACTCTTCAACAGAGGTCACAACATGCGCACCATGTGTTGCATAACTTTTAACACCCTTTATTTCGGGATGGGCTTCATCTCCAAAAATAACGATGTCATAACCCGCTTCACTCATCTCTTCACAGATTTGTTGGGGTTTGGTTACATAAGGACAGGTGGCGTCTATAACATTAACATCACGTCCATTAAGCTCTTTAAGCTCATCTTTTGGGATACCATGCGTACGGATAACCGCCTTGTCACCTCTCTGGAAATCAGAGAGATCGTCACTCAAAGCTACATTAAAATCAGTGTTGAGTCTTGCTATCTCTTTTGAGTTATGAATAAGGGGACCATAAGTGGCTGAGTTGGTATTCTCTTCAGCAATTTTGATCGCTCTTTTCACACCAAAACAGAATCCATAATTTTCAGCGAGTTTAATCTTCATAATCCACCTTCGTCAGATGTGAAAGAAGCTCAAAAAAGTTAGGAAAAGAGGTGTTAATACACTCCAAGTCAGAGACTTCCATACCACAACGCAGACCAGCGATGATAAAACTCATCGCGATGCGGTGGTCACCAAAGCTATCAACTTTGGCACTTTTTAAAGTACCACCCTTTACAGCGTAGCCATCTTCAAACTCATCAACACTAATACCACACAGTTTTAAGTTGTCCACAACCGTAGAGATACGATCACTCTCTTTGACACGTAATTCATGTGCATTTTTAACAAGACTACGACCTTCAGCACACGCCATAGCAATAGCAAGAGCTGGAAGTTCATCTATAAGCCAAGAGATATTCTCTTCAACTGTAATCGCTTTTAATGGTGCATAGCTTACAGTGATGTCTCCTATAGGCTCATACACATTTTCTTTAAGATCATAAGTGATATTTGCACCCATACGCTCCAGTGCTTTAAAAGCTTCTATACGTGTAGCGTTAAACGTCACACCCTCTAATGTAACTATAGCGTCTGGAGTAATAGCTGCAGCAACTGCAAAGAAAAATGCAGATGATGGATCTGCTGGCACACGTATTTTCAGAGGAAAAAGTAACTTTTTCATAGGCTTTATAGTCGTTATAAGACCATGTACAGAGATACTCGCACCCATACCGTTTAACATACGTTCTGTATGGTCACGACTAAGTTCAGGCTCTCTATAGGTACAGGTGCCATCAGCACGTAACGCAGCCAGGATCATCGCCGACTTGACCTGAGCTGAAGCAATTTTACTTTCATAATCAAATGCTTTCAGAGATGCCCCTCTGATACTTAAAGGTGCAAGGTCTCCATCTTGACGGCCATCGAGCTTCGCTCCTATACTTTTAAGTGGTGCAGTCACACGCTTCATAGGTCTTCGTTTAAGGTATGCGTCACCAGTTAAAATAAAGTGTCCCTCTGCAGAAGCCAAAAGACCACAAAAAAGACGCATTCCCGTACCCGAGTTACCACAGTCTAAGATCTCTGCACTCTCTTGTATCCCTGCAGAAGATATACGTATAATTTTACCATCATCTTTTACAGTAGCCCCAAGTTTCTCAACAATACGTAACGAGTTCATAGTGTCTTCTGCACGTAAAAAGTTTTCTATGACACTCTCGCCCTCTGCCAACATCGAAAACATCGCACAACGGTGAGAGATAGACTTGTCTGCAGCTATGGCCGCGGTCTTAAACGTAAATGGCTTTTTACAAGCAGAGACTTTGACATGGCTCATCGCAGTGTTAACCCAAGTTCAGTTTCTAAGGCGGTTAATACTGAAGACATAGAGGATGTGATGTCCTCTTCTTCAAGAGTCTTTTCAGGAGATTGAAGTACAAATCGTAAACTTAAACTCACTGTGTTACCCAGCTTTTCATCACTATAGGTGTCAACAGGATAAAAACGTATAATCTCAGCACTTTTGTTAGCAGCGATCACTTTTTCAATTTCTGCATAACGCATAGAAGCAGGGATAACCACACTCAGGTCTCTAAAAGAGGCTTGGTACTTTGAGTAACTGTGTGCATTTTTAATCTTGTACTCTAAAGCACTAAAGTCCACTTCACAAAGATAAGTATCTTCAAGACCAAAGGCCTCAGCCACAGTAGGATGCAATCTAAAAAGTTCACCTATCTGAACACCGTTTTGCATCACTATTGCTGCTTGGTAAGGGTGGGCAAATTGATGTGATGGTGTTATTTCTCTTAAAGTGATATCACCAATAACATCTGAAATACGCTGAACAAAGTCTGAAAATCCAACAGGAGCAGGTTTACCACTATTACTTATCTTGTCACTTTCAACACTGCCCGAACTTAAAAATGCAAACTTGACACTTTCATTTCGCTCACTGTCAAACACAGAACCTGACTCAAAAAGCTTAATGCCTTTACGCCCTACTTTTGTGTTTTGTGATGCGGCCTGGACCAGACCAAGCATCATTGTAGAACGTAATGTGTCCAAGGTTCCCGCTATAGGGTTAAGCAGTTCTTTTGAGGTATGTAGCGTTTCAAAACCATACTTTTCAAGAACAGCACGCTCATTAAATACAAAATGAACACTCTCGTAGAAGCCACTTTGAGCAGCACGATGACGATAGACTTTACGTTTAGTATACACTTCATAATCGTTGTCTATACGGTACGCTTCTTCAAAGACAAGAGGCTTAGAGACGATGTTGTCTATACCAACAAGGCGCACGATCTCTTCTACAACATCTTGCTTGTTCACAATATCATGACGGTAACGTGGTACTTCTACAACAAAGTTATCACCTTTTGACTTAGAAACTGAAAAACCAAGACCGATCAAAAGTTTTGATATCGTTGCTTTTTTAATATCCATACCAATAATAGCATTGATTTCAGAGACACTGATACCTATTACTTTTTCATTAAATTTAGTGTTAACATCGACACTGCCACCATAAGTAAAAGAGTCCGAATAGGCATCAAAAAGGTTAAGTGCAAACTCAAGCCCTATCTCTAACTCTGGCTCAGATCCACGAGAAGTTCTGTAAAAGTGTGGACCATTTTCTATTTTGTTTTCGTACATTTTACGTGAGATGATTTCAGGTGGAATGTAACTTGCTTCTATAAATGCTATCCCCTCTTTATAGGTCACACGGGAGTCATCTTCTTGATAAATCCCAACAATAGAAGCACGTTTATCATTATAAATAGCGGCAAAACCTTTTTCGTCACGCTTAAGTGTAATAACTGCTTTTTTCTCTTCATCATTTTTAAAAGGACCATAATGATATGCTCTAAGAACAACACCTGTAGCATACGTCGCATACCAGAGAAGAGACTCTAGATCGTTCTCTTTTGTCTCATCTATCTGTGCCAAACGAAGGCGCAATTTAAGCGGAAGTTCTAAATTCTTCAAGTCAATAGCACGATACGTTAAATCTACATCTAAATTGTCCTCTTGAGAAATTTGTAGTAGACGACCAATACCCAAACGGGTTTGATCAAGATCTTCGCTTTTCATCTTTTTAAGAGGCTTGTTAAAAGCGGCACAAAGATCACGAGCAACACCACGAATACTCAAGCAGTCACCACGGTTTGCTGTGAGTTCGATCTCTATCTGCGTATCGTTGAAGATTGGGTTGGTACGGATTTCATCACCAAGTTTGATCTTACCCATACTCCCATCGATTTCCATAATACCGTCGCCTAGTTTAGGCAGACCGATCTCAGAAGATGAACAGATCATACCTTCTGAGTCAATACCACGAAGTTTGACGGGTTTGATAACCATACCACCTGGCATGACAGCACCAAGTGTTGCCACAGCGACTGTCAAACCTTCACGAACATTGGCAGCACCACAAACGATTTGACGTGTAGTAGCACCTAAGTCAACTTGACAGATGTTAAGTTTGTCAGCATCAGGATGTTTTTCACAAGAGAGCACCTTACCAAAAACAATCTTTTCGGGAATGTTAAACTCTGTAACACTGTCTACTTCAAGGCCTATACTGTTGAAAGTCTTAGCCAACTCTTCATTAGAGATATCATCGAGTTTAATCCACTCATTTAACCAACTGCGTGTAACGATCATTGAAACTGCTCCAAAAGTCTAACATCACCTTCAAACAGTGAACGAAGGTCTCCGATGTGTTGAATAAGCATTGCAAAACGCTCTACTCCAAGTCCAAAAGCGTAACCGCTAACATCTTCGTATCCAACAGCCTTAAAGACGTTTTCATCTACGATACCACAACCAAGTACTTCTAACCACCCTGTATGAGAACAGACACGACAGCCTTCACCTTCACAGAAGATACAACTAATGTCCGCTTCAGCAGATGGCTCCGTAAACGGGAAGAAACTTGGTCTAAAACGCACTTCTACATCACCAAACATATATTTTAAAAAGTCTTCCAAAATAAACTTGAGGTTTGCAAAAGAGACCTTACCGGTCTCATCAACCACAAGACCTTCAACCTGATGGAACATCGGTGTATGGGTCAAGTCCAAGTCACGTCTAAAAACAGACCCGGGTGCAATCATGCGGATAGGAGGTTTAGAATGCATCATCGTACGGATCTGTACTGGTGAGGTGTGCGTTCTCAAAAGCATCTCATCTTTAAAATAGAAGGTGTCTTGCATGTCACGTGCAGGATGATACTTAGGAAGGTTCAAAGCTTCAAAGTTATGAAAATCATCTTCTATCATCGGCCCCGTGTTCACGGCGAAGTTCATAGAGACAAAGTACTCTACTATGCGATCCATCGTCTGCATTACAGGGTGCAATGCACCACGTTCTGCACGTGCAGAGAAAAGAGAAACATCGATCTTCTCTGCTTTCATAGCTGCCTCTAACGCCTCAGTCGCAAGAACGATCTTACGGGCATTAAACAGTGATGTCATCTTGCCTTTATGAATGTTCAAGTTCTTAGCAAAAGCTGCTTTCTCTTCATTTGCGACACTTTTCATCTTGGCAAACTCAGCGGCCAAGACCCCTTTTTTACCAAAAACTGCGATACGGATCTCTTCTAATTCGCTTACTGAATCCGCTGCTTCTATTTTATCATACCACTCTGTCAATGGAGTCTCCATGTAGGCTTGCGCCTTTTATAATTACGCGTATTTTATCCAAAGATTTTTAAGGGTAGCTTTGTATCAACAAAACGCCCTGTTTTAGGTACTTTTAGCCTCTTTTATTTTAGTGTTTATAAACTCTGTGTTACAATATATCAATTCATTAATTAAGGTTATATATGTGTCTATTTTGTAAAATCATCAACAAAGAAATCCCAGCCAACATCGAGATGGAAAATGAAAATTTTCTTGCGTTTCACGATATCAACCCCAAAGCACCTGTCCATATTTTGGTCATTCCTAAACAACACGTAGACAGTTTTAACGAGGTCTCACCTGAGACAATGGCAGGCATGACGACTTTCATCCAAGAGGTAGCTGATCATGTTGGTATAAAAGAGTCTGGATACCGCCTTATTAGCAATGTTGGTCATAATGGGGGTCAAGAGGTTAAACATCTACATTGGCATGTTATAGGTGGTGCTAAACTCACTTTTCCACATCTTATAGATGCAGATCCCAAAGACTTTTTTTAGCATTTTTTAGGCCCTAAAACATAGGGCTTTAGCGTTGCAAACACTTCTCCATATTATACTGTTGGCATTAATATACTGGCAACTAAATACACCTTTTTTTCCTGTTTTAACTTTATCTACATCATGGACTTCCTAGCTAATACAGTTGTGGCAGCCCGAACTTTTTTTCTCTGTCGCGTCAGAGATGAGAAGCGTAAAGAAAAAGCCAACTGCTTGGCTTTTATAGGTTCGGAAACAGAGTTGGTATGCGAAAGCATCAATGGCGTAGACCTTAAAAAAAGAGAGACGCTGTTGTTGAGAGGAAGATACTTTCAATCTAAAGCAGTTCCATTTCCGATCTTTGTATTGCTACGACTCCGGTTGTTATTGTTGCGAGTTTGTTTGAATTGGGATGAAAGCGACTCGCTTTCACATTAATCAATGCGTCACCGCTTGCTCTTTCTCTCTAGCATCTGCAAGGCCGAACGGAACACTCTTTTTAGCGTAAAGAAAACGGCACTGTTTGACCGTAGGGAGTTTGTCGTTTTTAGCTAAAAAGAGTGTGAAGAGAGGGAAGTCGGTAGCTACCGACCCTGAAGCCCTGCTAGAGTCAGTTTTGTTGTTTCTTATTTTGCTGAGTCAAAAAAAGAAAGGGAAACAAGAGTAAGTTAAAGTTATCAAGAAAATATTAAGACATAGACTCAGGTTCTAAAACCACCCAGTATCAATACCTCGACACTCCTCATCCACCTCAGAAGCAAACTCCAAATAATCCTCATCCTTCTCACGGTTAAGACTCTTAAAGTCATCCAAGGAGTACTCTTTAAACACCTTATCATCCCAGCACTCACAATAACTTGCATTGTTTTCAGCGATACACGACGCCATTAAAGAGGACTTGTCTACATCTTGCCAACTGTAGTACTTGTTATAAAACGGCACCAAAGCCCAAAAGAAAAAACCTATGGTCAAAGCGATGTTAAGAAGGTACTCACGTTTTTTAGTTTGAAAATAGCGCTTCGTATCATAGATAATAAAAAGAAGAAAGAGAATTTCTAACGTAATAGTGAACCAGTCACTCTCATAAAAAGCAAACAAAAAAATCCTTAAAAGTTAAAGGGCATCTCTAAAGTAAGAAAGTGCCCAAAAATGGGCTAAAGAGAGATCACGATGGACAACAACCCTCTAAGTCACCAAGGTCTACCTGAGAACCTTGACCACTAATCATCTCTTCGTTTTCACGAATAGTTTTACCGTTATGAACGATAGTATATGAGATCTTTGTAGTGTCGCGAATAGTGTTTATCGTCGAACAGTAGGTCTCAACACTTGCCATCACCCAACGCGCTGCCTGGTCATCGCTGTCAGCATCAGAATTAAATGTGTAAGTCAGGTGTAGTGTCTCAAATTTTTTAGGATGCTCATCAGCACGTTTAACTTCACCATCAACCACAAGGTCGCTCACGGTCTTACCTTGGTTCTGTGGCAACATATAGACATCAGTAGCACTACAAGTGATGATACCACTTAAAAAATACTCGATAGGACTGATAGTTGGACAGTCAATGATGAAACTACTTTTGGTTGTTGTTGCTTCAAATTTCATCGCTTCTTTATGGGCAATAGAGATTTTCATATGTTTAATCCTTTGATATAGTCTTTAAAGAGTTGTACCTGTTCTAATGTACGTTTGGTAGATGTTCCACCTTCTGAATTTCTTGCATTCATAGAGTGACGTAGGGCCAAATATGGCATGACATCTTCTTTAATCCGTGTATCTATTTTTTGAAGTTCGTCAAAAGACATTTCAGAGACATCAATACCCATTATTTCAGCACGAGCTACAGCCTTACCTGAAATAAAGTGCGTCTCTCTAAAAGGAACGCCACAATGCTCTACTAAGTAATCTGCTAAGTCAGTAGCCGTAAGATGACCTTTTTGGCATGCGAGTTGCATGTTGTCGGGTTTAACCGTCATGGTCTTTAAAGCTTCACGTAAAATCTCTAATGAGAGTTCTGCAGTATCGATACTGTCAAAGACACCCTCTTTATCTTCTTGTGTGTCTTTGTTATAAGCAAGAGGTAAGCCCTTCATCACCGTGAGTAGCGAGATAAGGTTTCCGTTGACACGACCTGTTTTGCCACGAAGGAGTTCAGGAACGTCAGGGTTTTTCTTCTGAGGCATAATAGATGATCCAGTAGAATATGCATCAGAAAGTTCTACAAAACCAAACTCGTAACTCGACCAAAGAATGATCTCTTCACTTAAACGTGAAATGTGCATCATCATCGTAGAGATGTTAAACAAGATCTCTAGTGCAAAGTCACGATCACTCACCGTGTCCAAACAGTTAATACTCACACTGTCAAAGCCAAGAGTCTTAGCCGTCATCTGACGGTCGATGTTATGCGGTGTTCCAGCAAGAGCAGCACAACCTAAAGGTGATACATTGATACGTTTGCGACTCTCTTCAAAACGCTCAATGTCGCGTTTAAACATCGATGCATACGCCAACATATGAAAACCAAAGTTCGTCGGTTGTGCATGTTGTAGGTGGGTCATTCCAGGGATAAGGGTCTCTGTATGTTTTGAAGCGATCTCTACGACCACTTCCATCAACGATTTTATAAGTTGAGAGATCTCTCTGTTTTTACGGACCACATAACGTCTAAAGTCAACAGCTACCTGATCATTGCGAGAACGCGCTGTATGAAGTTTACCACCAACATCACCGATAATCGCAGTTAAACGCTTCTCTATACCCATATGCAGATCTTCATCAGAGATCTTCCACTCAAAGTCTCCAGACTCTATCTCAGAAAGTACCTGCTCTAAGCCATCATGAATGGCCTTAAGCTCATCACTACTCAAGATACCTTGTGCTGCTAACATCGCAGCATGGGCTTGTGAGCCTTCTATATCTTCTCTATAAAGACGACGATCGAACATAATAGATGCATTGAAATCATCAAGTAATGATGCTGAACTTTCGCTAAAACGGCCTGACCACATTTTGTCCATATTGCTTCCTCAGAGTATACACATTTATATGTATAAAAAATTACGATATTTTACCCGAATATGTTTAGAATTTGTAGAAAATATGAAGATGAGAGAAAAGTTTAAAGTATGCTTGAAGGAAATACCTTCAAACACTAAAGAGAGAGGTTGAAAATCTTAGTTACAAGCAGGAACGTTACCACTGTCTTTTGCATACTCAACTAAAAAGTCACGAAGGTGTTTTGCACGTTTTCTGTACTTTTTACTTTGAAAGTACTTTTTAGACTTTTCAGCTTTTGGGTTGTCGATGTGTAACTTGGCCAGACCCTCACCCTTATTTTTCATTAGCTTTTTCCATGATTTTTTCTTTTTAGAAGCAGCTACTTCTAAACCACCACCATGGCATTTACGACATTTTTTAATGTAGACTTTTTGGCCTTTATAAACGGCAGCTTCTGCTGAGCCAAGAGAGAGGACGGTTAAAGCGAGAACGTATAAAACAAGTTTTTTCATAAACATACACCTTGTGTCATTATTACATATCTAAAAGACTACATCTGAAAAACAGATCTAATTGCTTTTAATTATGTTTCATCTTACATTATCAAAAATAATAATACCCTTAACCAAGATAAGAAATAGTCCCTCTACTAGGTATTACGTAATATTAACACCTATCTACACCACTTACCACAATCTCTAAGGAAAAAAAGATCATATTGCGTTTAATAATATTTATAATTGATATTTTAATTCAAGGCTCTTTTCTAAATCCCATAAGCATTTTGACTTTAATCCATCCACAACTTCTGATGTACAGCTCACATCATCAGGCCAACGTCTTTCAAAACCATCCAACTTGTTTTTATTGGTTCCATCAAGATAGACCACATCATCTATGATTTTAAGGTCTCGTTGCGCGTCTAAATTATTGACAACGCGCCATGTCAGCATATAAGGATTATCGATGTCATTGTTAAGGACATCAACAAAGACAACAATACGAAGGTGTGGCGTGAGGTCTTTAAGGTCTTCAAACAATGTAGATACACTACACGTTTTTTCTATAGTGATCACTGTTATAGGATTAGGTGTCATCAACATGTACTGGTGTAATTCTTTAACCCCTTTTATACGTTCTTGAACCAGACTTAAAAGTGCCGTATCTGTTAAAAGGTCCGGCGTTTCAGGGCTAAACTTCAAAGTAGCATCAATACCAAGTTTACCACCCACTAAACTCTCAGGACTTGAGTGATCAAGTGCATCGGTAATACCTTCAGATAAAAAGAGCATCTTAGGTGAGAACCTGTCAAGAACATATTTGGTTATAGAGAAGTAGTTGTTAAGTTCCGGACCTTTTTCATCTATAAATAGCGCATGTTTCACAAAACTCATCTGCCCTGCTCCCCAAAATACATGCATAAACTGCTTGGCATGACCTTTATAAAGTGGTTGCATCTTCGCAAGGATTAGGTTGTGGAAAACACCATTTTCTGGCATGTGATAGTCTATAAGATCGGGAGCATTGGTCTTCAGTAGTGGTAAAAATATACGCTCAGTTGCCCAACCCATATACTTATCTTCAAGAGGTGGTTTTCCTACAACTGTAGCTAAGTAGACCGGCTCTTTTTTATGGGTTATCGCACTCACCTCCATTACAGGATAAAGCTCTTCAAGTGTGTAGTAACCAGTATGATCACCAAAAGGACCTTCGGTTTTCATAGTTTCAGGATCTACCCAGCCTTCTATGACATAGTCGACATCTCTTGGTATGTAAAGTGGTGTAGTAATGGATTTTACAACCTCTGCTTGTTTTTTAGTTACAAACCCATAAAGGAGCAGTTCATTTACACCATAAGGCAGAGGTGCAGTGGCACACCATGTATAAAGAGGGTTTCCGCCTATAGCCACACTCACAGGCATCTTTTTGCCTGCACGTTGGTACTGATCAAAAAAGTGTGAGGCATCTTTGTGTATCTGCCAGTGCATCCCTAAGTGTGTTTTGTCATAGACCTGAAGACGGTACATCCCTAAGTTCACCATCTCCCCATCAAGACTCTGTGTATAGACCTGTCCCATGGTAATAAAAGGGCCACCATCTTGTTCCCATGTTGTTAAAACAGGCAGATCATAGAGGTTGATGTCACTTTCTAAATGTTTTACGGCCTGACACTCACCCTCTTTTTTAAGACGTTTAGGAAAGACATTTTTGAGTTGGAACAGATCACCCAACATCGAGATCTTATTGCCTAATCCTTCAGGTGGCTTCATATGTAAAAGTTTAGTAATCTCATCTGCGACAGACTCTATTTTACGTCCAAACAGCAGTTCTGTCCGTTTGTAAGAGCCAAAAAGGTTCATTACTATCGGCACATTGAACTGACGTCCATTTTTACTATCAACAGGATTTGTAAAGAGTAAGGCTTTACCGCCATCCTCTTTTTTAACTTCCATATACGCCAAGTGCGGGATTTCCAAATAGATGTCTAAAGCCTCATCTATCACAGTGAGTTCATTATGTTTTTTGAGTAGGTTTATTGTTTTTTGCATATTATCTCTTGGTAAGTTCTATGTTTAAGGAGGAGGTAGTGTCAGAAGGTGAGTAAAAACCCACTTCTAAATACGTTGTGGCATCTCATCTTTAAAGGCAATTTTTTCTGCATCTTTAAGCAACTCTAATGCACCATTTTCTATCATCTTCTTTGCTAATTCACTACCTATACCTTTAGAGGCTTCCACTGACGTAACGATTTTTTCATTCAGGACATGGGTACCATCTGGAAAACCAAGCATGACTCTAAAAGTCACTTTGTTGTCTGTAACGACAGCATTACAAGCAACAGGTGCAGAACAACCCGCACCAATAGCTGCTATAAAGTCACGTTCTATCTGTGTCGCGAGGTAGGTGTTTTCATCTTTTAAAAATGCGGCTACTTTCTTAAGTAGCGGTTGACCTTTAACTATTTCTATTCCTAAAGCTGCCTGCCCCATAGGAGGAATCATCATGTCTAATGAAAGTTTGTCCGTATAAGGGATATCTTTCAAAAGGTCTAAACGATGGAGTCCTATATAGGCCAAGATGATTGCATCATACTGACCCTCTTGAAGTTTACGGAGTCTTGTGTTGACATTACCACGCAAGTCTTTGACTTTAAGGTCAGGTCGCTGCTTTAAAAGTTGCATACGACGTCTTAAACTGGTGGTACCTACAACAGCACCTTGAGGAAGTGCCTCTAGATTTTCATATTGATGAGAGAGAAAGACATCACTCTGATCTTGACGTTGGGTTACTGCTGCAAGTTCCAAACCTTCTGGAATATAGGTCGGAACATCTTTAAGACTGTGAACAGCGATGTCAGCATCACCAGCCAACATGGCATCTTCAAGTTCTTTAGTAAAGTGACCTTTACCACCAATAAGAGCTAAAGGCTTGTCTAAAACCTTATCACCATTACTGACAATCTTGTTGAGAACCACCTCAATGTCTTTAAACTCTGCCTCAACCCTATCTTTAATGTGGTAAGCTTGCCACAGTGCCAGGTCAGAGACTCTTGTTGCAATTCTCAATGTTGTCATTATTTAACTTTCACTTCTTTATATTTGTTTTTTGAGGCATCTTTTACACCATCAAAAAAGATAGTAGGCGTTCCTTGAACCATCACTTTCGAAGCGATAGACTTGTCAAATTTAAACTGCTTTTCTACAGCAGGTGCATGAATGTCCAACACTGTAATATTTGTACCTGTTGCTTTATTATAAGCATCAAGAATCTTCTGCTCGTCTGTCTCTCTTGCATTAATATTTACATTATAGAGATCTAAAATCTTTGCTTTTATCCCCTTATGTTCTGTTGCAATCGCTGCTTTTGTTAAAGTGACTGATGCAGGATGAAGCGCAGGCAGTGGGAAGTGATAGTAGTAGATAGCAAAATCATTTGGATATTTTTTCATGTATGATATTGCTTCAGGTACAAAACGACGACAAAATGGACAAAGAGGATCAGAGAAGATGGCGACTTTGTGTTTTGCGTTAACATTACCGTAGATCAGGTTCGCTTTTGTATAGTAACTTTTCTCAAAACCTGGAGCAACACTTGCACTCAGTGCTGCACCTGTTTTGATAGAGTTAAACTCTTTAGTAATAAAGTCACCCTTAACAAAATAGATCATCTGCTGCTCAATGTCACGAGACTGTGCACCCTGCTTGACATTAGCTTTAAGGCTAACAATAACACTGTCCCAGCCCTTTAGCTCTTTAACCGGTGCACGATTACTAACACTAATCTGTAGGTTAGAAACATTTTTATTTGCCCCGATCTGTTTGGTTAAGAAGTTAACTACTTCTGAGTTGCTTGCGCCAAAAAGTGAAAGGCTACTTAGTAGAATCGTTGTTGATAATTTCGACATCAATGACATCATCATCCTTTTGTGTATGTATTTGTGATTGTTCTTCTCTGAAAGAAGTGTTGTTTTGGTAAATAGATTTTGCCGTAAAACGGTTAACCAACATCTTAGTGACGACAGAAAACTGCAGTAAAATACCAATGATGTCTGTTAAAAAGCCGGGAACAATAAGTAATATAGCGCCTAAAACTGCAAAAATATTGAGACGTTGGAACTCTTGAAGATCTATTTTTTGCATACTGAATGCCTGCATATTTTCTATCAATGTTGTTCTAAAGTTCACTAAAAGAGCAAAACCTAAAAATGCACTTGCAACCAACTCTAAAAAGGTGTTAAAACCTCCGATTTGTGATGAGATATTTGTAGATATCATCACCTCTAAAAAAAGGTAGAGTATGAAGTATAACACTACAGACGCTCCATAATGTCGTCAAATATCTTCTCAGCAAAAACTGCACGTTTCTCTAAAGTCGCACGTTCAAGTACTTGGACATTTCCATTAACCAACTCTTTACCCACAATAATGGTGAAAGGAAAGCCTATAAGTTCAGCATCTTTCATCTTAAAACCAAAACGCTCTTTACGGTCATCTATAATCACCTCGACACCTACTTCTTGAAGCTGTTGGTAGAGTTTTTCACCAAAGGCCAACTGCGCTTCATCTTTAATGTTAGAGACCATGATATTTACACTGTAAGGCGCTGTCTCTTTTGTCCAGATACACCCTTTTTCATCATGATGTTGCTCTATTGTTGCTGCTATAAGTCGGCTGATCCCCATCCCATATGTTCCCATAATAAGTGGCTCTGCCTGACCTTTTTCATTTAAAAAATCTGCTTTTAAAGGTTTAGAATAGGTCGTACCCAACTTAAAGATATGCCCCACTTCTATCCCTTTTTTATAAAGAAGTTTTCCTTCACAATGCGGACAACCATCGCCTTCTTTTGCAGTGTAAATATCGGCAAAAAGGGCCTCGTCTAAGACAGACATATCAACGCCCACAAAGTGCTGGTCTTTCTCGTTGGCCCCACAGATCATCTGTGTGGCACCTTTAAGAGACGTATCAAAGACACAAGGTACCTTGTCCATGTCAAGTGGGCCCATAAACCCAGGAACAAGACCTAAAGCTTTTAGCTCCTCTTCACTCACATCTTCTACCTCAAGTGCTTCTGCTGCGTTCACTGCTTTTACTTCTTGAAGATCATCGTCACCACGTAAAAAGAAAAGAACCACTTGGTCTCCATCTTCATAATGCATCTTTTTGGCTACACACTTCATAGTATAGTAAGCATCCACCTTGAAAAAGGCTTCTAAATCTTCTATGCTTTTAACGTTTGGTGTAGAGAACTTGTTAAAGTCACTCTCTGGCGCTTGAGGCACTTCGCTTCTGCTGGCACGCTCTGCCGTTTCTACATTGGCCCCATACTCACAACTGTCACAAATGGCGATGGTATCTTCACCACTGTCAGCAATCACCATGATCTCTTTAGAGCCAGAACCACCGATAGCACCACTGTCTGCTTCAACCACACGAAAGTCAAGACCTAAACGCACTAAAATACGTTTATATGCCGCTTCCATCATTTCAAATTCTCTGTCTAAGTCCTCTTGTGTTGCATGAAAGCTGTATCCATCTTTCATGACAAACTCACGACCACGCATCAGTCCAAATCGTGGACGCGCCTCATCACGGAACTTGGTCTTAATCTGGTAAAGGTTAAGAGGGAGTTGCTTGTAAGAGGTGACACGGTTACGTACCAAGTTGACCATCATCTCTTCATGAGTCGGGCCAAGTACAAAAAGGTTCTCTTTCCGGTCACGAAAACGTAAAAGTTCTTTACCAAACTTCTCTATACGACCACTCTCTTCCCAAAGATCAGCAGGTGTCACAAAACTAAGATCAACCTCTTGTGCCCCCACTTTATTCATCTCTTCATTGACGATCTGCTCTATCTTTTTAAGCACACGCTTGCCAAGTGGTAAGTAGTTATAAAGTCCGGCAGCGACTTGAGAAGTAAAACCTGCACGTGTCAAGAAAATGTGGCTGGCTAAGACGGCATCTGATGGTGCTTCTTTGGTAGTAGGGATAAAAGCTCGTGAAAAACGCATAGAGTGTCCTTGAGTATAAGTTATTTTTGTTCGGGTTGGTTCAGACCTAAGATTTGTGAAAGAGCAGTCATCAAAGCATCTGACTCTTTCTCTTCGGTCACATCACGAAGACGTTTCATCTTGCCATGTAAAAAACGTTTGAGTGTCTGTTCTGCCATTTTTTGAGCCTGATCAGCATACGCTTGAGGAAGATAACCGCTGTTGATAGCACGTTGGCTCTCTATTTTAGCAGCCTTCATCGCACGCACATAAACCTCTTTAATCATCGGTTCTATCAGTTGTTGCTGCTGTAGATCATAAAAACTATTGGTAAATTGGCGAATCACACCAAAAGAGGCCTTGGCTTCATCTTCACGAAGTACAAGGTTCTCATCAACGATACTTTTCAAATCATCAATAGCATAAAGTTTCAACGTGTCTGACTCAAACAGTTCAATATCACGAGGAACCGCCATGTCAATCCAGTAACGTTCTCCCAAATCAAAATTGATATCCTCTTTTTTGATGATAGGCTCTGTAGCTGCTGTTGCGGTGACAAGGATTTCAAACTCATTTAAAACTGCTTTTAAAGACTCAAAATCTATGACTTGGGCATCAAACTCTTTAGCTACATCCTCTGCTTTTGAGCGGGTACGATTCATAATCGTGATAGAGACCCCTTCACGCATCAGATAACGGGCAGTCAAAACCGTCATCTCCCCTGCTCCTATAAGCAGTGCACGCTTGCCTTCAAGAGAACCCGCATCTTTTTTAAGCTGTTTCATAGCGACACTGGCTATCGAGACAGGTTTTGAAGAGATATCAGTAACGTTACGCACTTCTGCTGCACATCTGAAGGCATGATGGATTACTGAGGCCAGTGTCGCACCACTAAAGCCCTCTTTTTTAGCAAAGATAAACGCATCTTTTATCTGCCCAGATATCTGCGTCTCGCCCACGACCATGGAGTCTAAAGAGCTCACAACAGAGAGCATATGGTGTATGGCAGAACGGTCTTCATAAATATCTGCACGTGCTTCGAGTTCATCTGCAGCGATACCAGAGCGTCCTGTAAAATGCACCAAGATCATCATCGCCGCGGCATCTACATCAGAACAACTACAAAACACCTCTATACGGTTACAAGTAGAGGTCACCATGGCTTCATCTATGTTCGCATCAGAGACAATTTTACGCAGGCATCTGCTCTTTTGTTCATCGTTGGAAAAGGCCAACTTCTCGCGTATGGCCAAGGTTGTGTTTTTATGCGTAAAGCTTACAACAAGGTAGTGCATTAAAAACTTCGCTTCATCATAGACTCTATAATACCGATAAGACGTGCATCACCATCCACAGCACTTATCGCCTTGTCAGAAAGTTCTTGCGCCAGAGCGTAAGAGCGTTCAACACAATGGTACTTTTGCATCTTCTCTTTTATCCATGAGGCATTTTCAGTAGAGAGTTTCTCTTTATGGTAGGAGAGAAGACGTTCACGTTCTTCACCCTCAAGCGCTTCGTAAAGATAGATGTAAGGCAGGGTACACTTGCCTTCCTCATAGTCATGAAGGGCAGGTTTACCTAAGGTCGCTTCATCTGAAACAATGTCTAATATGTCATCTATAATTTGAAAAGAGATCCCTAGGTTTCTACCATAGGTCGCATAAGCTTCAGCATCTCTACCCATCATCAGGGCCCCTGCCTTTGCAGAAGCCTCTATAAGTGCTGCTGTTTTTAGATACAGCATGTCAAGATATTTTTGCGCGTTTGCGTTAAAGGTCTCAGACATACGAACATCCATAAGTTCTCCAACAGAGAGTGCTGTTACCGCGTCTGACACTGTTTTAGCAACTGCTTCATCATAACTTACTAAGGCACCATACGCTTTAGAGTAGAGTGCGTCACCTAGCATAATCGCTGTTTTTGAGTCCTCTGTTGCATTAACAGAAGGTGCGCCACGTCGTAATGTGGCATCATCAATAACATCATCGTGCAGAAGTGAAGCGGCATGGATAAGCTCTATAATTGCACCTAAACGGGGTGCTTTGTCTTGAGTACCTGCTATCTCTAACACCAACTTAGCACGTAATCTTTTGCCACCTGCAAGTGTATTAAACAGTCGTGTGACCTCATCATAACCGATCTCTTCTACAAGGTTTGTAATCTCTTGTTCTACTAACTCTATCACTGTGTTACTGTCCTGATCTGAAATAGTACTCTTATAAAAGCAGTGACCTGCTCTCAAAAGAGGCTTACCTCTTTTAAATTATTCGTTACGGGTAACGATCTCACCTGTGAATTCGATATAAAGACTTTTAGCCTTCATCTCTACTTCACTACTACGGCTATAGTCATGTGTCGCCAGTTCACGGTCCCAATAGTCGCCAAGCTTCTCTTCTAAAAGAATCTCCATAGCGGCCATCTTCTCAATCATACGCTCTAACTGCTGTTCTACAAGGTTACGGTTTGCTGTATAAACGATGTCTAAAAACTTTGACTTTGGAGAGCCTAAAAAGACATCATCCGCATCTTCAAATAGCGCTGCATATTTACTACTGTTGTCCATGCTGTTTTCCATTATATTAAAAATTTCGTGATTATACCACTCAAGGGCTTTATTACTCCACTTATTCGTAGAGTAACCTCACTTGCGACACTTTAGCTTGTTGGACTTTTGATACGATAAACCACAGCGTAAAGGATAGGAACGTAAATTAGATTTAAGACTGTCGCCCAGATGATCCCAAATCCAAGAGCAACGGCCATCGGTTGTAAGATAAGGGCTTGTCCTGACGCAAAGAAGATCAGAGTAGAGAGACCTATGACAGTGGTGATAGAGGTGAGTAAAATAGGACGCAGACGTGTTTTTGCCAGTAGCACCAACTCCTCTAGATCTTTAGCCCTCTGTATAAAGCTTACCATAATCAGTCCATCATTGACCACCACCCCAGCAAGACCTACGATACCAATCATAGAGGTCATTGAGATATTAAGACCCATAATACTGTGCCCCACATAAACACCTAATAATACTAATGGAATGGTACTCAGTACTATTAGGGAGAGTTTAATGGAATCAAATAGCCATACCAGAGTGATAAAGATCAAGAAGATCGCCATGATGCCTGCTTGAGACATCTCACGCTGGTTTTTCTCATTCTCTTGTTGCTCTCCTTTGACCTCAACACTAAAGCCATCCTCTTCAAGTGCAGTAATAGCTGGTGCCAACGCTATCATCGCATCAGCAGCCATCAACTTCTCTTTATCTAGTGAAGCAAACACAGAACGGATCCGTTTACCATCTTCTTTAATGGTGTTAACATAGCCCTGTGTCATCATAAAATCACAGACTTCATCCAAAGCAACAAAAGTGTTAGAACCCGGTACTTTGACCTCCATCTGCTCGAGAGAAGTCAAGGTATCTTTGTTTTTGCCTTCTATACGAACACGAACCAAGCCACTACTGTTAAACATTTTTCCATATTCGCTTTTGAGATAATACGCACGTAGTTCATTGGTGATGAGTTGTTCATTAAAACCCAGTTTCTGCCCATAAGCATTGACACGAAGTTTCAACTCTTTCTCACCTACATCAGCATCATCACCTATATTTATCAGTCCAGACACCTCACGCATTGCTTTTTCAAGGGTATCAACTGCGGCAACCAAGGCATCATCATCTTTACCACTTATAGCGATCTCTACATCATGTGCGACAACCCCTGTTCCTTGAACATCAGTGTTAAGTTCTTCATACACAAGGCCTTTCTCATTTTTCAAGGTAGTAAAAGGTTCCATCCATGAGGCAACATCTTTTTTGATCTCATAAGCAGAGCGTTCACGGGTCAAAAGTGAAGCATTATAATCCATAGAGAGATAAGGGTTGATATAGCGGTTAAAAAAGTTATCTGGAGCACGTTCATGTAACTCAACAAAGATATGAAAAAGGTTCTCGCCCATTTCTGCTTTGTTTTTAGAGTCCATACGCATACCGATAATAGAGGTGACAGAGACAAACTCATCTTCTTTAAGGTTTTTAAGGATCTCTTGTTCTAAGTTGGCGACCAGAGCTTCAGTATCGTGCAGGTCATTGTTGATGTTCACCTTACCTGAGACGTAGATCTGTGTCACGTCAAACTCTGGAAAGAGTTGAAATTTAGAGTGACTGACCATATAGACCGTGGCGCTCATAATAGTGATGACTATCAGTGTCAAAGAAAGCACTTTTCGCTTTAAGAGCCTGCTCAAGGTTTTAGTATAGCGACTGTAGAGTGTCTCCCAGATACCATGGGTCATATGGCCCTCTTTACGCAGACGTAAAAAGTCATAAGCGTGTAGTGGTAAAAAGTAAAATGCCTCAAACAGCGAACTAATGAGCAACACGGAAATCATAATAGGTAACACCCTTATAAATGTCCCCATATCACCACTAATAAGCAACATCGGTAAAAAAGCAAAAATGGTGGTCAAGGTTGCTGTCAACACTGCAGGAAACATCTCAGTAGCACCTACTATGGCCGCTTCTCGTCGCTCCATCCCCTCTTCTAAGTGACGATAGATGTTTTCAGCCACAACAATAGCCTCATCTACCAACATCCCTAAAGCAATAAGCGCGCCTAAAAGCGAAAGCATGTTCAGACTGTGCCCAGTGGCTTCCGTCACAATAAGACCTATCATAAACGAGAGCGGTATCCCCATAGCCACAACAAAAGCAATTCCTCTGTTAACAAAAATGAGCATGGCGACAAACACCATCATCAGACCAAACATAATGTTAGAAAAGACGGTGTTCAGACGGTTTTTAATCCAAACGGAAGTATCTGTATAGATATCAAAACTTAGATGAGGATATTTCTTTTTAAAGGTGTGCAGTACCTTACGGATCTCTTTAGTAAGTGCGATAGCATTACCTGACTTGGACTTGGTGATGTTGATGGAGATGTTACGCACACCATTATAGTGCGAGAGTTCCGTTTCATCACTCAACTCAAAAGAGATATCAGCAATGTTTCCAAGACGGATCTGCTGTCCATTGACATTTAACATACTCTCTTCTAAACTCTCACGCTCTTTTTCACCATTATAGGTAGAGATGTAGAGGTGTTCCCCCTTCTCTTTAATCGTACCGATGGGAAAGATAGAACTGAGGTTTTGTAAAGCTTGGACTACACTGTTGATCTCAAGACCATACGCTTGAATACGGCGTTCATCCAGACGTAACACCAACTCTTCATCAGCATCTCCACGGATGGAGATCTCACTGAGTTCTTTAAACTTTGAGAGTGTGCTCTTAAGCTCTTCTGCCCGCGCTAAAAGCTCTCGAGTGTCGACTTCGCCCGCAATGGCTATAAGCACCAGCGGTATGGTCTCCACATGGATTTTAGCGATGGGCTCATTCATATCTGCCGGCAAGTCGCGTTTAGTCTGTGCGATGATGTCTTTAACATCTTGGAGTACTTTAATGTTTTCAGACCCAGGTTTAATGTCTGCCATCATCGTAAACGAGCCATTTTTAATACTGGTTTTTACAGTGTCAAGCTCATTAATGTTTTTAAGATCATCTTCTATCGTACTCACCACCAACTTGTCCAAGACATTGGCAGAGGTACCAGGATACCCGCCACTAATAGAGATCTTGTCCATCTGTATCGGAGGAAAGATCTCTTTAGGAATGTTAATATAGGCAAAAATAGAGAGTAGTAGTATAAAAGTAAGTAAGATGTGGTTGAGTAGTGGTTTGTCTATAGCAAACTCTATAATTTTACGTATCATCTGGCCTACTCTTCAAACATGGTGTCTAGCACCTGATTTTTAAACTTGATGGCTTCTACTTTTGTTTTCAAAATACGGTTTTCTTCTTTAAGGGCATTATATTCACCCGTTAAAACAGCAATATCTCGACTTTTATAATAGACCTGAGACTGCAGATAGATTTTAGGAAACAGGATCAACCATGCGATGGCTAAGATGAGCAGTGTCATCAACAAAAAACGCACACCCAGATTACTGTTTTTGTGACACTGTTCATGATGCTCTTTGACAGCCTCTAATAAAATATCTTTTTCATTGGTCATGCTTGCATCTCAAACACACGAAGTTTTGCACTACGACTTCTCACATTTTGTTTGAGTTCATCAGCTTGGGCAGTCAATGGCTTTTTAGTCACAACCTTACCCTTTTTATGGTTGTTTCCACAACTACAGCGCATCACCTCTTGCGGACAGATACAGCTCTGCTTCCACTGTGTAAAACGCTGTTTGACCATACGGTCTTCTAAGGAGTGAAAAGAGATGACCGCTACACGTGCTTGGGGAAGGTTCGCCTCTGCAATGGCATCTAAAAGACGTGAAAGTTCTCCAAGTTCATCATTAACCTCTATACGAATGGCCTGCATCACCAAAGTCGCTGGATGGATTTTTTTGCCTCTAGGCGCAAAGGGTTTCACCACATCACTTAAGGCCTTAGCCGAACTGAAGGGACGGTTTTTCACAATGGCAGTCGCCACCTGAGAAGCATTTCTAATCTCACCATACTCTTTTAATATATGTTCTAAATCCTTTTGATTATACCCGTTGACCACATCAGAGGCACTCAGCGGTGCATCTTGGTTCATACGCATGTCTAAGGTCTCACTCTCGTAAGAGAACCCTCTATCTTTTTGGTCCAACTGCAAAGAGGAGACCCCGATGTCAGCTAAGATACCACGGATGTTTTCACTACCCTCTTGTGCAATAATCTCTTTGATAACATCAGAAAAACGCCCTTTTTTTATCTTAGCGCGTTCACCAAACGGTGCCAAACGTTTTGTTGAGAAATCAATAGCGGTCTGGTCTTGGTCTATACCAATCAGTGTGATGTTAGGATAAGCTTCTAAAAGCATAGAACTGTGTCCTGCATACCCCATGGTACAGTCTATGATGATACCCTCATCAACACCTTCAAAAGCCTCTATGACTTCACGGTAAAGTACAGGAATATGTGGAATTTCAGACAAAAAACGACCTTTTTTATAATTGGCTTATTTTACTCAATAGGTGCTTAAAACTGCACCTCTATATGCTTTGGCTATAATGCGCCCATGAAAAACATCGTCTTAACCACCCTGAACTCTCGCTACACGCACACTGCCATAGCCCTGCGTTACCTCTATGCCAACATGCAAGAGTTACAAGAAGAGACAACTATTTTAGAGTTTACCATCAACGAAAATGTTCAGAGTATCACTGAAGAGATTTTAAGTTGTCAACCTAAGATCATCGGTATTTCTGTCTACATCTGGAATGCATCTGAAGTGCGAGAGCTCATTGAGATCATTAAAAAAATCACCCCAGAGACCACAATCATTTTAGGAGGTCCTGAGGCAGGACACATCCCCCACCGCGTTGATTTTACCAAGGCAGACTACATCATCAAGGGTGAAGGTGATGTCGCTTTTTACAAACTCTGTAGAGAGATTTTTGATGGAACTGCACCAAAAGAGCAGTTCATCGCACCGGTCATGGCCAACCTAAAAGAGATCGCCTCACCTTACGACTACTACAGTGAAAATGATGTCGCCAACCGCTACATCTATGTCGAAGCCTCTCGTGGCTGTCCTTTTTTATGTGAGTTCTGCCTCTCTGCCATAGATGAAAAGGTGAGAAACTTTGACATCGATCATCTCTTAGTAGAGTTTGAGAAACTGTGGCAACGTGGTGCAAGAAACTTCAAGTTTATAGACCGTACCTTTAACCTCAACATGAAATTTGCCAACGCTATTTTAGACTTCTTCTTAGCCAAAGAAGAGAAGTACTTTTTACATTTCGAGGTGATTCCCGACCATTTTCCTGACTCTCTTAAAGAACGCATCTCTCAATTCGCTCCGGGTGCTCTGCAGCTCGAAGTCGGCATCCAGACACTAGACCCCGTCATCGCCAACAATATCAACCGTCCGCTAAAGCTTGATAAGATCAAAGAGAACCTCGCCTACCTCGAAAACGAGACCAAGTCCCACATGCATGTCGACCTTATCGTCGGACTGCCCGGAGAGACCCTCGAGGGCTTCGGGCGCAACCTCAATGAACTGGCTTCCCTCACCTCATGCGAGATCCAGATCGGTATCTTGAAGCATCTCTCTGGCACTACCATGTCACGTCATGACGAGGAGGCTGGAATGATCTACTCCGACATACCGCCTTATGACATTCTCCAAAACGATCTCATCACCTTTGCCCAAATCCAAGAGATGAAACGTTTTGCAAGGTTTTGGGACTTGGTCTATAATAGTGGTAACTTTACCAACACAACCGACCTTCTTTTTAAAAACACTACTGTCTATGACGGGTTCAGCGCCTTTTCCAAATGGCTCTACCAGGAGACCCAGTCCACCTGGAAAATCTCACTCGACCGACTGACCCAGCATATTTACGATTTTCTGAGTAAAGAGCGTCATATGGATAAAGCAGAGATCATAGAGACCATGCTGCTAGACATCACCAAAAACAAGCGCCGAAAAGTACCTC
>JALSUN010000172.1 GCA_027061425.1 Helicobacteraceae bacterium | reverse complement strand
AAGGACGTGTTGCCTTAAGTGGTGATATACACTGTCTAGAGCAATGTGAGATCGCCATACAAGATCCTTTTGGTTCAGGCACCATAGCAACATTTACAACCAAAAAATCCAACATGTCGGTCTCTACCAGTGGTAACTACCGTCGTTATGTGAAACAAAAAAGTGAAAACCATCTGATCAACCCAAAAACAAAGACCTCTCAACAGCAGTTCGCATCTATAACGCTGATCTCATACAGAAGCAACAGTGACATTGATGCCTATGCCACCGCTGCCTCGGTCATGCCTCTTAAAGAGGCTATAGCTTTTTTAAAAGAGAGAGATGTTGGTTATGTTCTTATCACTACCCAAGGCGATCAGTATGTGAGTGATGATCTTGATAACTATGTGGAGAAGATGCAGTTTTTAGGGCGGGGCGCACCTTTTTCATGCGACACGATGTAAATAGCGTCTGTTTACAGCTTGACATACTTTTTCGTGAAACGCTCTAAGCGTTCTTGTTTTTGTTCTAGTGTCTTGTCAAGTCTAAGGTAGGCAATGTCATGTGCTAAAGCAAACTGCTCCATCTCTGTTTCGTCCATTAAGAACATAGCAGTGTTATAAGCATCTAAGAGGGTGGCATTAGCACGCTTTGAAACAAGGGTGAGTGAAGCATACCGTGAAGAGGAACGACCGCTTATAGGGTCTATGATGTGGTTATGGTCAAAGTCTTTGATGTAACGCTCATAGTCACCACTGGTACTGATATAGGTCTCTCCTTCAGTCTCGAAGTAGGCGTAGAGTCTTTTTTCTCTCGGATGGGCAATACCCACGGTAAACTGACCACCATATGCCGCGATCTCACCACCAAGAGAGACAAGTGCAGACTTTACCTCGCGCTCTTGTAAAAAGTGCTTCACCCTGTCCACACAGTAACCTTTACCAATCCCACCTAAGTCAAGATAGGTCTGTGGATGATTAAAGCGTACCTTTCCATCTTTTAAAACAACGTTGTGATAGTTGACAGTTTTAGAGACTTTTTTTAAGGTGCTACGGTTAGGCAACATGGGCACTTTGTGACCAAACTTATAAGTCTGTTGGGTCAAGGCACCAATGGTGATGTCAAAACATCCTTCAGTCTCTGTAGAGACATCAAGGGCAGTTTGTAAAAGAGCATAGAGTGACTCTGAGACCGCTACCTCTTTACTACTGGCATTTTGGTTAAGGTGAGAGAGTTCTGAAGAAGGTCGATAGACACTGAGTTGAGACTCTATCTCCTGTGCATATACAAGTGCTTGGTCTAAAATCTTTTGAGAACACTTAGCCTTAATGGCCAAGGTCGTTGACATTAAAGGCGCTTGGAGCTTTTTGTAAAAGAGAGAGGAGAGCTTAAAACTCATAGGTAAAGGCTGTGCTAAAGTAGGTCGCTTTAATGTTCTTCTCTCCATACCACGACTCTATATAGTCGTTGTCAGTTGTGAGGTAGTAGTTGCCACTTACCTTTAAAACGATGTTCTCATCTTCTACAAAAGAGGGGCGGTAGAAAAAGCTAAGTCCCGCACTGTAAGAGCTAAAGTTAGAGTACTTGTAATCACTGACTACATAATCTGGATCATCTATACTGGTATACTCATCAAGAGGTTTTATAAAGCCAACACCACTTTGGGTGTAGTAACGCAGACGTGCACCCAAGGTGATGTCATCTGTGACATCATAATACCCTTTGGTGTCAAGTGTGTGTGAGACCATGGCCCATGTGTCTAAAAAGAGTCTGTATGAGATGTTGGTAGAGAAATCTTCTTGAATTTGTTGGACATAAGTGAGAGAGACTGGAAAAGATTGTCTCCGTTCTGGATACTTGTCAAATGCTGCATATGTCTCTGTGTTGATGTAGCGATAGGGTGAGGCTAAAAAACCTTTTTGTAAGGTGTACTCAGCATTAAAAGATAAGTAGGCATGAGGGTTTAACAGTTGCGTGAGAGACCCTGTGAGTGTATAGACATTTTTCTTATTAGTACTTAATTTACGGTTGATAGCGGGATCCCACTGCTCATACGAGAGAGCGCCTCCTATACTGATGATGGTGTTGGCATCATTAAATGAGAGTTGCTCATTGGCACGTGCAGCAAAAACATAGTAGTCATTTTCAACAGAACCATAAAAACCAAAGCTGGTTTTTGATATGCCCTCTTCATAGACAAATCCAAGGTCTGGAGCAACACGGAG
>JALSUN010000171.1 GCA_027061425.1 Helicobacteraceae bacterium | reverse complement strand
TGGATACACTTAACTTAGAAATTGTAACACCGAGTGGTCTTATCTTTGATGGTAAGGCTGTAGAAGTTACACTACCTGGTGAAGAGGGTGAATTTGGTGTTCTTCCTCATCACGCTTCATTGACAACGCTGCTTAAAGCAGGTGTTGTGGATATAGAAAAAGAGGATAAGAGTGTTGAATCTATCGTAGTTAACTGGGGCGTTGTCCAAGTTAATGAAGAGAAAGTTGTTGTACTGGTAGATGGTGCAGTAGCGATTCGCGGTGAGAATGAAAGCGATATCGCTAAAGCTCTTGACGCTGCGAAGTCACTTCTTTCTGATGTTTCAGACTCTAATCTTGCTATCGCTTCTGTATCTGCAAAGATCGAATCGGCAGCGCATAAGCTAGTATAGGCTTATGGAAAACTTACTAGACTTTATCTCTCAAAGTCCTGTCGTCACCCTTGGGGTGTTGGCACTTCTCTCCCTCTACTTTATCATTATTAACTGGGTATTTTTTTACCGTTTTCTATCCCTTAACAGTTGGATTGCTCGTGAGACACTCTCTCTTGAGCAATTATTGATGGGTGGAAGCAGTGTGACAGCGAGTGCTTATCTTCATAAGTTTTTGAGTGCAAGTTCAACAATGAGTAGAGAGATCTTTGACCTGGGTATGTTTGCGGCATCAAAAGAGTCTACTAAAGGTCTCTCTTACCTCTCAATAGTGGCTTCTACTTCACCATTTATCGGTCTGTTTGGTACGGTTGTCTCTATCTTGGATACCTTCGACAAAATCGGTGGAGCTGGTGGGATGAATATGATCGCCGCAGGTGTTTCTGATGCGCTTATTGCTACTGCAGGTGGTATTTTTGTTGCAATTTTTGCATATACTTACCACCAAGTCTTAAAACGTCGTGCCTTTGATCTCAATGGTCTTATCCGTATGCAACGTGACGCGGTTCTTGCACGTAAAGCTGAAGAAGAAGTTTGATGAACGATTTTGATTGGGACGAATCACCAGAACTTAATATTACACCCTTGGTGGATGTTATGTTGGTGCTTCTTGCCATCTTGATGGTAATCGCTCCTTCTGTTATCTATGAAGAGATGATAAAACTCCCTCAAGGTTCGGCTACAAAACAGATAGAAAAAAAAGCACCAGTACATATTACTGTTGATGAAAAAGGCCAAGTTGTTGTGAATAAAGATAATTTTGATCTTCAAGGTTTTGAAGACAACTTCTATCTCTATTCACAAAAACTTGACAAAGAAGCCACAGTACTTATTAGTGCAGACCAATCTCTTGATTACGGTTTGGTTATGTCCATACTCTCTGCTGTCAAAAAAGCAGGCTTCACTGAGGTCTCTCTCGCTACTAAAGGATAACAAATCTTTAGTATAGTGAAACACTAAAAGGGTAACTATGGTTTTATCAAATCAAGATAATCGTTACTTTTACTTTAGCGGATTTCTCTCTCTTCTTATTTTCTTTGCAGCTATTATGATGTTCGGTTTTGTGCTTTTTCAAAAAAACACTATAGACACTTTCGCTATGACTGAAGACAACTACATCTCTGTTTCAGTTAACATGGATGTTCCTGTTCCCTCTAAAAATGATGTGAAGCCAGATCCTGAACCCACCCCTAAAGAAGAGATTCCTCCTGAGCCAGAACCTGAGCCTGTTGTTGAAGAGATGGAGGTGACGCCTGATCCTGTTGAGACGGATGTCTCTAACCTTTTTGATGATGTATGGACACCTAGTGCAGACACTAAAGTCGTGAAGCAAGAGCCCCAAGTCGATACCAAGCGTCTTGCAGCTATTGAAAAACGCATTAAGACTAAAGAAGTTAAAAAAACTAAAAAAGCCAGTGAGAGTATAAAAACTTTGACGCTTCAAAAATCTACTGCGAAAGCTGTTGGTGCTTCAGCCTCTACAGCGCCTGAGGTTAACAAATATTTGGCTAAAATACACGCACAAGTGAAAAGTAAATTTTATCCAGCTGCCAGTACAGAAGGCTCAAGTGCTAAAATACGGATAACACTAGATGCCAATGGTAATCTTGTACGTTATCGTGTTCTAGTCTACTCAGGTTCAGCCCTATTTAACGAAGAAGTTGATCGTTTAGAAGGACGTCTTAAACAGATGACATTTGAACATAACCCTGAGGGTAAAAGTTTCTCTTTAGAGATCATATTAATAGTCGAGGAGTAGTAATGAGAGTTTTTTTAGGACTGTTGTTGTTTGTAATCATGTCGTGGGGTGCTGATGCCACGATAGAAGTCAGAAAGAGTGTGGATGCTCTTCCTAGTGTAGCAGTCGAAGATGCCTCAAAAGATTATACAGATGGTCTAAGTAAACGTTTCTTCCGTGTCTTTGTAAGTGATTTGAATGTTCTAAGTATCTTCAATGTTAATCGTGATTATGTCACTGCTGATTTTGATGATGAGAATGTAGCCTCTGAACACAAAAAGATGGACTATGTTTTAAGATACCAACTTATAGATAATGGTAATGAGATGGTAGTCAATGTGCATCTTATTAATAATGACAAAGTCTTAAAAGAGCTCAGTTACCGCATTAAAAATGCCAAACAATATGTGTTCTTAGTGCACACGATAACAACTGAAATCAACAATTTTATGGGTGCAGAACCTGTAGACTGGATGAAAGAAAAAGTCTTGATATCTCGTACAACAGGTACGCGCACATCAGAAATTTTAATTACAGACTATACTTTGAGTTATCAGTTTTCTGTTAAACGTAATGGACTCAATGTGTTTCCAAAGTGGGCTGATAAATCAAAAAAATATTTTTATTATACAAGCCTTACTACAGGAACACCAGAACTTCGTAAATATGGTGTTTATGACAGAACGGATGTCCATGTTATGAGTTCCGATGGTATGCTTGTCTGTTCTGATGTGAGTGATGATGGCAGTAAACTGCTTTTAACTATGGCGCCTAAAGGCCAGCCAGATGTTTATGAATTTGATGTGCTTTCTAAGAAATTAAAAAAATTGACAAAGTACAGTGGTATTGACGTCAATGCTCAATATATGGCTGATGACAAAATAGCTTTCATCTCTAATCGTTTGGGATATCCTAATGTGTTTTCCAAAGAGATAGGTTCTGCTGCTGCGGAGCAGATGGTCTATGTAGGTAAAAGTAATTCAGCCTGTACAGCACATAACAATTACATCGTTTACAAAGCACGTGAAAGCAGTCATGCATTTTCTAAAAATACCTTTAACTTACACCTTATCTCAACTAAAACAGATTTTATTCGTCGTTTGACAGTGACAGGTATAAATGAACATCCACTTTTCTCTCGTGACGGTGGTACTATTATTTTTGTTAAAAAGTTTAAAAATCAAAGTTCTATTGGTGTGGTGAGATTGGACCAAAACAAAAACTACCTCTTTCCACTTAAAGGTGGCAGTATTCAATCTATAGACTGGTAGTCATTACTTTTAATTATTTAAATCACTTATTCCTTCTTAAAATGTCACCACAACTATGTGTGGGACATGAATTTACTTTCTGTTACTTATTCTTCTTTATAATGTCCTCATATTTGAGGTAAATTAGTGCTTTTTTCAAAAAAAGTAGCTATAATCTCCATTACTTAATCTGAAGGAACCCAATGAAATCTCTACTTTATGCAAGCACAATAGCAGCTGTATTAATCTTTACAGGATGTGGTAGTTCTGAACCAACCGTAGATGACTCGGCAAATGCTAATTCTCAAGCAGAAGAGTTAAATATCGTAGACGAGAACAATGCGAATGACTCAGAGTCAGGCATCAGCCAAAACAATCTTGACGCGGCTAACAACAATAGTACTCTTGAAAGTCTTGAAGCTAAAATAGCACCGATATACTTCGGTTTTGACAAGTACACACTGACAGACGAAGACATAGATACCATCCGTGCAAATACAGAGATGGTCACTGATGTTACTACTGCTAACTATGCGGTTAAACTAGAAGGTAATTGTGATGAGTGGGGTTCTGATGAGTATAACTTTGCATTAGGTCTTAAACGTGCCAATGTCGTTAAAGATGAGATGATCAATGACGGCTTCCCAGCAGAAAAAATCACACTGGTAAGTTACGGCTCAAGCAGTCCTGTATGTACAGACAAAACACAAGAGTGCTGGTCAAAAAATCGTCGTGTTGATTTTAAACTACAACAATAACTCTTGATGCGTTTAGCTCTTACTCTATTAGCCTTCTCTTTAACCTCTCTGCTCTTTGCAGGTGAGCCTTCTGCTTTTGGGGCAGGGGACTTGGACAGTGATAACCCTTATGGCTTGACTGAGGCAGAGAAGAAGATCCTTCATAATAAAAATGCACTCAAACAGACCAAACGCAAACTTAACTCTAATAAGACAGAGATCGAGTCTCTTCGCGAACGGGTAGATGGTTTACAGTCAGTTCTTGAAGCAGTGGCACTAAAATCACAAAAAAACAGAGTGAATCTTGATACTGTTAATAAAGCGAGAACTAATGACAGTACTTCTACCCAAGAACGTCTTAAAAGCCTTGAGATGCAAATTGCAGTTAACAATGAAAATATAGTACAACTCAAAACAGCCTTGGAAGAGTTAAGCAAGCTTATGGATGAACAGAGTGCTACTTATGTAACCCAAGAGGAGCATAAGGCCTTAGTGGATGATGTTAACGCATTTAAAGTTTTGGTTGCGGGCGAACTGAAAAGTAGAGCTAAAAAAAGTGCTAAAAAAAGTAGTGGAGACTTGGCAACTCAAGCCAAACGCCATTATGATAAAAAAGCGTACGCTAAAGCGATCAATGACTATAAAGAGTTGGTCAACCGCAAGTATAAACCTGCTTATTCACACTTTATGATAGGACAAAGTTATTTTGCTACCAAAGATTACGGTCAGGCAATAGCACATTATAAAGAGAGTGCCTCTCGTTATAAAAAAGCATCTTACATGCCAACCTTGATGCTTAGAACAGGCTATGCAATGCAAAAAACGGGTGACAATGCAAATGCAAAAAAATTCTACCGCGCGGTTGTCGCAAAGTATCCTAATTCTACAGAAGCTGCAAAAGCTGAAAAATTTCTCGCTAAGTTATAGAACAGATATCTGTCTGTTTTAAGGTCTTTATCTTCATCTTTGTACTATTTATTATGAAAGACTCTGTATCCAGTAGGGTGCATTTTTCTGTTCAACTTGTATGGTTGTGGTGTCTCCATGTCCAGGATAGACGGTCTTGTCAAAGTCTAACGTCATAAAACGTTGTAGGGAGTCTACCATCTCACTAGGCGATGAGTAAGGAAAGTCTGTTCGCCCTATACTTCGCTCAAATATAAAGTCACCACTAAACATTGCCTCACCAATCTCTATGGTTGAACACCCCGGACAGTGGCCAGGAAAGTGTCTAAAAGTGACAGGGGTTCCTTTGATATCTATTTGCGTCACCTCCCCCTCTATTAAAACGTCAGGATAAGAGGGCGGAAGGTCGGGTACCCATGCGTTGTCAGTTAACATAGGAAGATCACCTTTAGGAGTGTATAGTGGTATATTGAAGAGCTCTTTAACCTCTTGGTTTGACCAGACATGGTCAAAATGTCCATGAGTATTTAAAACAGCAACAGGGTTTGTAACATTTTCCTTGATCCAAGCGGTTGCATTAACTCCTGGGTCAATGATAATGTCATTTCCGTTATCTGTCACGATGTAACAGTTGGTCTGATAAGGCCCCATAGGCTGTTTTTTAATCTGCATGGTCTCTCTTTTAGGAATTTGTATGTAGAATTATACCTATGAATTTCTATAATAACTTAGAGCAGATCTTAATCAACGAAAACCCAAGCGAAAAATGTGCCCTTTTTGAGACTTTTTACACACACTATAGAGCAGGAAATATAGCATTTGAAACGGATTATGAACCTCTAAAGTTCACAACACCGAGTTATACCAGTATCTGTGAAGTCGTGCATCCTCTGAAGGTTCCAAAACGTAAAAAAATGACTACAGATCAAGGTAAAATCATTTTACTTCATGCTATAGCGCATATAGAGTACACCGCGATCGATTTAGCACTGGACCATGCCTACAGGTTTCATGACCTGCCAAAGTCATATTATGATGACTGGTTAGAAGTAGCGCATGAGGAGATAAGACATTTTCAGATGTTGCATAAGATTTTAGAGAAGTTAGGTGCAAAGTATGGTGACTTGCCGGTACACAACTCTCTGTTTGAAGCCTCCCAAAAAACACAAGGCAGTTTAGTTGACCGTATGGCAGTAGTACCCCGTTATTTGGAGGCGAACGGTCTTGATGCAACACCTGCAGTTTTAGTACGACTTGAAAACCTGCCAAATGATCCCATTTTAGAAGAGATAAAATCTGCTTTGAGAATTATTTTAGAAGAAGAGATCGATCATGTTTTAAAAGGAGATCGCTGGTATCAGTATGCTTGTGAAAAAGAGGGCGTGGATCCAGATACCTTTTTTGAGATTGTAGAGCATTACTCTCCCGGGGCATTTCCTAAAAGAGGAGGTGTCAATATACAGGCGCGTAAAGAGGCAGGTTTTAGCTGTAGCGAGATGAAAAAAATCCTTCTTGATCATGAGTGTTAATGCATTCATTATTTGTAAACAGATTAATAATCTAGATTAGATATAATATATTAATACAGTTTTAATTTAAGGTTTAGAATACATATGTCCAAATATAGCATGATCACAGACTATCTTGTCCATTTTTTAGAAGACGAAGTCAAAAAGACAGGTCTGAAAAATGTGGTCTTGGGTTTAAGTGGTGGTATCGACTCGGCTGTAGTTGCTGTTTTAGCGCAGAAGGCTTTTGGCGAGGATCTGCTCTGTGTCAAGATGCCATCGCATTATTCTTCACAAAGCTCATTAGATGATGCAGATGAGCTGGCTGAAAAGTTTGGTATGCGTACAACAACACGTGAGATCACCTCTCTTCTAAAAGCTTTTGAAAGTGACGAGATGGATAACTTGCGTAAGGGAAACTTTTCCGCGCGTATGCGTATGGCAACACTTTTTGATGTCTCTGCAGCAGAAAGTGCCCTTGTTTTAGGTACCAGCAACAAAAGTGAGTTGATGTTGGGTTATGGCACCATCTTTGGCGATCTGGCCTCGGCTATTAATCCATTGGGTGATCTTTATAAAAGTGAAGTCTTTGAACTGGCAAGATATTTAGGTGTGCCTACCGCTACTATAGAAAAGCCTCCTTCAGCAGACCTTTGGGAAGGTCAAAGTGATGAAGATGATTTAGGTTATACTTATACTGTTTTAGATAAAACATTAAAAGCCTATGTAGAAGATCGTAAAAGTAGAGAGACTTTGCTTTTAGAAGGACATGATGAGCAGTTGGTTGATTTGATCATCACGCGTATCTACAGGAACCAGTTCAAGCGAAAAATGCCGATTATCGCGAAGTTGACCACGCGAACGATCAACCATGATTTCAACTATCCTAGAGATATAACACTATAAAGGAAAAAAGATGCAAGTACCATTTTACAAAATTGAAGTAGGCACAAAAGAGCAGCAGAAGATTATTGATGTGCTCAATGGAGATGCGTTTTACGCTGTAGAAGATCTTGAAGAGAATTTCCAATCCTATGTAGGTGCTTCCTATGCAGTATCTACTTCTAGTGGTACAGGTGCCTTGCATCTGGCCATGCTTGCTATAGACCTTAAACGTGGTGACAAGGTACTCTGTTCTGTCAATGCCCATCCTGCTGTGCCAGAAGTGGTGCGCCACTTTGATGCAGAACCGACCTTTATAGATATAGATGTGGACAGTTTCAATATCGATCTGGACAAGTTGGAAAACTATCTTGAAGACAATCAGAGTAAAAAACTCAAAGCTGTCATCGTCTCTCATGCTGCTGGTCAACCCATAGATCTTGATCGTCTTTACAACATCTCTAAAATCTATAATATTAAGATTATTGAAGATGCTGGTGATGCTTTAGGTGCAAGCTACAAAGGGACTAAAATAGGTGCTACAGGTGCAGATATTACCTGTTTTAGTTTTTCTCAGCATCTTAAAAAGAGTATCTGTCAAGGCGGTATGTTGGTGACAGAAGATGAAGATATTATGGAGCGTGCAAAACTGCTTCGTAACCATGCAGTTGTGACAGACGAGGACTCTTTAGAGTATATTTATGATGTGACTGCTATAGGTAACAAATACACGATGAGTGATCTGGATGCGGCTTATATTGATGTACAACTTTCTCGTCAAGATCAGATCGTTGCCCGCCAACAAGCGATCGCTGCACGTTACAATGAAAAGTTGCAAAATATTGATCATGTCTCTCTTCCTGTAGTCACTGGTGATCATGCTTATACCAATTACATTATTAAAATTGATAAAAACAGAGACTCCTTTGCTCGTGAGCTTGAAGAGCGTGGTATCTCTACAGGGATTCACTACATTCCTTTACACCTTATGAGTTACTATAAAACCAAGTATATGTTGCGTATCAATGACTTTCCTGTGGCACTGCGTAACTACCAGAGTATTTTGTCGATACCTATCTATGCTGCGATGAGTGATAAAGAGGTGGATTATATTTGTGATGCTATAAAAGAGGTCGCAAAAACACGCGTTTGAAACAGACACTAATATTATGGGGTGAGCGCTATCTTTACGCACCCTCACTTTTTCAAAAACTACTTTCACTACTGCTCTCTCCTTTAAGTCTACTCTACTGCTTTTATATGCAACAGCGTTATCAAAGAGTACGTGTAGAAGATTTTGGAATTCCTATAGTGAGTGTAGGAAACCTGACAGTTGGGGGAAGTGGTAAGACACCTGTTGTGACTGCATTGGCCAGTCGCTATCACAAAGTGGCCATTGTTTTGCGAGGTTACGGCCGTGAGAGCAGGGGTCTTGTTCTTGTGAGTGATGGCGAAAAGGTCTTGGTGGATGTAGCGTATAGTGGTGATGAAGCGATGCTCTATACGCAACTTCTACCGAAAGCTGTGGTTATTGTCAGTGAGCGAAGAGAGATGGCCATCATCAAAGCGAAAGAGATGGGTTGTGAAGTTGTTTTTTTAGATGATGGATATAACAAACATCATATTAAGAAACTTGACATACTTATAAATGTGCAGACCAGTAATACTTCTTGTTTGCCGTCAGGCCCTTACAGAGAACGTCTGTGGGCAGGTAAAGAAGCTTTAGTTATAGAAGAAGGTGTTGATTTCAGCCGTAGTGTCAATATAAAAAATACCACTGAAAAAATGGTGCTTGTCACTGCTATTGCAAGAGCAGAGCGTCTTGACCCTTTTTTACCCCCTGTTTTAGACAAAATCTATTTTGAAGACCACCACTTCTTTATAAAAAATGAGCTAGAAGAGATTTTAGAACGCAGTGGTGCAGATACTTTGTTGGTGACAATGAAGGATTATGTTAAAATTCGTACATTCAATCTTCCGCTGAGTGTGATGGAGCTCTCACTTGAGCTGGATGACACTTTAGTGACACGCGTAGATACCTATATAAAAGAGAGACAATGATAACCAAACCCAGAAAGGTACAGACACTCTTAGAGGCTTTACCCTTTATCAAACAATTTAATAACAAAATAGTAGTGATCAAGTATGGTGGTGCTGCACAAACCTCGTCAGAACTTAAAGAGAAATTTGCACAAGACATCTTGTTGATGCACCTTGTGGGTCTTCGTCCTGTAGTTGTTCATGGTGGGGGCCCTCGTATTACAGAGATGCTGACTAAACTAGAGATCCCTACGGAATTTGTAGAGGGCCAACGGGTCACGACACCTGAGGTCATGCGTATCGTAGAGATGGTACTTTGTGGTGAAGTCAACAATGAGATCGTCTCACTCCTTAATGCTCATGGTGCTAAAGCCATAGGTATTAACGGTAAAGATGCTCATTTCATTCAAGCCAAGCCAAAAGAGCATGCAAAATGGGGATTGACCGGTACAATTACTGCTGTCAATCCAGATGTTATCCATAAGATGATCGCAGAGAAGTTTATTCCAGTCATCGCACCTATAGCCTCTGACAGTGAACTTGGACATCCTGGATATAATATTAACGCAGATTTTGCTGCAGCAAATATTGCTAAAGCTCTTGGTGCAGACAAGGTGATTTTTATGACAGACACGGCGGGTGTCTTAGACAAAGAGATGGAACTTCTCGCTTCTTTGACAGAAGAAGATGTTGTGGCACTTAAAAAAGATGGTACAGTTTATGGTGGTATGGTCCCTAAGGTTGATGCCTGTTTAGAAGCTATTGACGGTGGTGTTAAAAAAGCACATATTATAGATGGTCGTATAGAACACTCCATGCTTCTAGAACTCTTCACAGAAGAGGGAATCGGTACAGAGATTACACTCTAAGGTTATGGTTTCATATGGTACTTGGTTAAGAGGCTCTCAGCTAAGTTAACCGCTCTATAAGATATGATAGAGTTTATGTACCATTTTCTTATCATTTCTATTTTATGGAGTGTCTCTCTCTATGCTGAGTCAAACACTTCACTCCTTACAGGTATTGCAAGAGACACGATCATTGCTGACCTCTATCAACACAAACCTCCCAACCCACAGTTTTTAACAACACAGTACCCTTTTTTACAAAAAGATGGAGCTACCTTTGTAACATTGAATAAAGTAAATCGTTTGAGAGGGTGTATAGGTTCACTGCAACCCTTTAGACCACTGGTGGACGATATCATCTCTAACAGTAGGTCAGCGGCCTTTAGTGACCCCAGGTTTAGAAAGTTACGAAGAGATGAACTTTCCGGTCTTGATGTTGAAGTCTCTCTGTTAACAAAACCCCAGGAGACTTCCTATGCAAATGTAGCAGAACTTAAAAAAGAGATTGTTACAGGTGAAGATGGCATTGTCCTCAAGTTGGGAGAGAAGAGAGCGATTTATCTACCTCAGGTGTGGGAACAACTTCCTACGTTTCATCTATTTTTTGCCTCTTTGTGTAAGAAAGCAGGTCTCTCAGATGACTGTCTGAAGTATCATCCAGAAATCGAGCGTTACCACGTTAAAAAATACAGTGAAGATGACTTGACAACGCGTCCTATGGGTAATGTTGGGCGCTTTTATGATGCTTCATGCAAGGTGTTGACCAGGCAGTTTAAAACCTTTGAAAGCAGGTATGGACGTGAGAAAAAAAGTGAAGAGTATCATGTGCCACGAGCGATGATAGTTCCTCATGCTGGATATGTCTATAGTGGTTATACTGCCTTCCATGCTTATAGAGCGGCACTTCAAAGTAGGGCTAAAAGGATTATTCTTGTAGGACCGAGTCACCATAATGCCTTTAAAGGGGTGAGCATCGCTACCTATGAAGCTTTTCAAACCCCTTGCGGAAAGATTCGTAGTGATGTGCCTTATGTTCAGATGCTACAAAAAAAGTATGAACTCAAAATGATAAAAAAGGTGCATTACCAAGAACATAGCACAGAGGCACAACTCCCCTTCATCAACCATTATCTACCACAGATGAAAGTCGTGGAACTGGTCTATGGTGACATCAGTAGTCAAGGTCTCTCTGCCATGATGGAAGTACTTCTTGAAGATCCTGACAATCTTCTGATAGTAAGCAGTGACTTAAGTCACTTTCACAGACAACAAGAGGCCTATCAACATGACTTTATATGTTTGAGTGCTATAGAGTCTGTTGCGCCACATCATCTAAACAAAGGTTGTGAAGCGTGTGGCTTTAGGGGCATAGAAGCGCTTCTCTTGAGTGTGAAACGGTTAAAAATGCAGAGTAAACTGTTAGACTATCGCACCAGTGCAGATGCATTTGGTGAGAGAGAAAATATAGTAGGCTATACAAGTGCTATCTTTTGGTAATGAACTTTGATGAGATAGGGCTACAATAGTTGAGAAATCTCTTCTCTCAACCCTTTTCTAACCGCGCTTTTGCTATAATCGCGCCAATATTTTGAGTGCCTTAACTGAACACTTACAAAGGTTGTTTATGAACTTTATTGAAACCCGTGGTAATGATGGCCAACATCCTCAGTCTGTTACTTTTTCTGAGGCTATTTTAAGCCCTATCGCCTCTTTTGGTGGACTTTATGTACCTGAAAGTCTTCCCACTCTTGGACAAGAGTTTTTAGAGAAGCACTTAGAGAGTAACTACAAAACAATGGCAAAAGATATGCTGACACGTTTTGAGATCGATATAGATGAAAGTGTTATTGATGAAGCACTTGCTCTGTATGACAAGTTCGATGATCCTAAAAACCCCGTACCTGTAGTTAAAGTTAAAGAAGATCTCTATGTGAGTGAACTTTATCATGGTCCTACCCGTGCTTTTAAAGACATGGCACTACAGCCTTTTGGTAAGGTACTCTCTGCGATAGCACAAAAACGGAATGAAAATTACCTGATCCTAGCCGCAACAAGTGGTGACACCGGACCCGCGGCACTAGAGACATTTAAAAATCGTGCTAACGTTCAAGTGGCGTGTCTCTATCCTGATGGTGGAACAAGTGATGTACAGCGCCTGCAGATGGTGACAGAAGATGCTGAAAACCTAAAGGTGATCGGTATTAAGGGTAACTTCGATGATGCTCAGGCCGCGCTTAAAAAGCTTCTGGCTTCTCAAAGCTTCAAAGCCGAGCTAAAAACTAAGCACATCTCACTTTCTGCTGCGAACTCTGTAAACTTTGGGCGTATTATCTTCCAAATTATTTACCACATCCACTCTTACTTAGAGTTGGTGCGTCAAGAGGCGATAACAATGGGCGAGAAGGTAAACCTTAATGTTCCAAGTGCAAATTTTGGAAACTTACTTGGTGGTTACTATGCGTTGAAGATGGGGCTTCCTGTTAACAAGCTTATCTCAAGTTCTAATGAGAACAACCTTTTAATGGAACTTATAAACACAGGTACTTATGATCTTCGCGGACGTAAACTTCAGGTGACAACCTCTCCTGCTATGGATATCTTAAAGTCATCAAACATAGAGCGTGTTATATTTGACCTATATGGGGCGCAACGTACAAGAGAGCTTATGGCAGACTTGGATGAAAAAGAGGTCTATACACTGACGGCTAGTGAGCTAACAAAGCTACAGTCACTCTTTTCTGCTGACCAGTGTGAAGGTGAGGCTGGTAAGGCGTACATCAAAAGTGTTTATGAAAATGATGGTTATCTTATGGACCCACACACTGCTACGAGTTTTAAAGCGTATGAAAATATGCCAAAAGATGGCCTCAAGACCATTATCTACTCAACGGCTGAGTGGACAAAGTTTTCTCCTACTATTGCAGAAGCACTTACGGGTGAAGCAGGGGCTAAAGACATTGATGCGCTGAAGACTATTTCTGAAAAAGCAAACATAGCAATCCCAAGTATGATCAACGGGCTTTTTGACAAAAAAATCACTCAAGATTCAGTGATAGAAAAAGAGGATATCGAAAAAGTTATCCTTGCGTTTCTTTAAGGAGATATCGTGGCAAAATTAGAACTTGACTCCAATGAGCTTTTTTTAGGTTTAGCGATGGTGTTACACTCTACCGGTAATAATATCAAAGAGGGTAAGATGGACTTTAATGAGTCACGTCAGCTTTATGTTGATATCTTGCCTGCTATAGCGCGTATGGTGCTTGAAGATAGTAATGATGAGGCTATGATAGAGGCAGCAAAGAAAATGGGCGACCTATTAACGGAAGTAGCAAAAGACCAAGGCACGTCAATAAGCTAGCTTCGGCGCATCTTGCACAAAAGTTTGACACTCGACGTACTCTAGTGCGTTGTCGGTCAAACATTTTGCACAATCTACACCAAATCTAGCTTATTTCACAACTTTCACAAACTCTCGTTTATTGTTTTTTTGTCTTTGCTTCGCTTGACAAGGGTTATCTTTGATGACATAATTCAACATTCAACATTCAACATTCAACATTCAACATTCAACATTCAACATTTATTCACCCATTAGTGTCATGTTTTTTCAGTGACATGTTACTTTCCATGTTTTTGATCTCTTGATTTCCATTGATCAGGATTTCTGGATCGGTCACTAAGGCAGAGGCATCAATTTTACCGGGGTACTCAACCTGTGACAAAATGTGCTTGATACAGTTTATTCTTGCCTGCTTTTTGTTGTCTGAACGTATAATCGTCCATGGAGCGTGGTCAGTGTGTGAGGCTAAAAGCATAGAGTATTTGGCGATGGTATATTTGTCCCACATACTTTGAGACTTCTCATCTACTGGTGAGAGTTTATACTGTTTAAGTGGGTCTGTCTTACGTTTTTCAAAACGTCCAGCCTGCTCTTTTTTGGAGACAGAAAAATAGAACTTGAGTAAAATAGTGTCAGAATTGACCTGCATACGTTCATACTCTGGCACCTCATGTAAAAACTCTTTATGTTCCTCTTGTGTACAAAAACTCATGACCGGTTCAACACCGCCTCTGTTATACCATGAACGGTCAAACAGAACAATCTCTCCAGCACTTGGCAGGTGGTGTGTATAACGCTGAAAATACCACTGGCTCTTCTCTGTGTCAGAAGGTTTATCAAGTGCTACAACCCGAGCACCACGGGGATTAAGATGTTCAGTAATACGTTTTATGGTTCCCCCTTTACCTGCAGCGTCACGTCCCTCAAAAATCATTAAGAGTTTAGAACCTTTTTCTTTGATATGATTTTGTAATTTGAGGAGCTCTATCTGAAGGGTACGTAGCTCTTCTTCATAGGCCAGAACCTCTTTTTTTATCCATACAGGTACTTTTTTCCCTTTTTTTAGACGCTTTTCATCCTGCTTTTTCTTCTTTTTATTTTTTTGACGACGATCAGGATGGACGTTCTCTTTAAGGTTCTCACCCTCTTTCATACTACTTTCTAATATATCACGTTTGCTTCCCATAAATCATCCTTTATATTCTATTACGTCACCAACTAAATACCCAAATCTCAATGAGGGTAATTTTGTGCATAATCAAGGCAGATGTTCTTTAGCGTAGCCATAGCTACGGTGAAGGTTGTCTAACGCAGAGTATGTGCAAAAGTACCCTCACCCTTCGGGGAGCCCTATAAGAGGCAATCTTCAAACAAATAGAGCTTCGACTTAGCTATGGCTAGGTCTTCATCTCTCTTCGTTCGAATCTCACCTCTTATAGAGCTCTTGAGTTTTCGGGTATTTAATTGGTGGCGTAATATATACAAATATTATATTCCTGAGATGATTAAAGCAGTGTAAAAGAGAGAACAAATAATGTTCTCATAGTATGGAGATGACATTTAGGGATGCTCTTATAGAGAGTTGTTGATAAGCGCTTCTATTTCGTAAGGGTCTTGCGTGTTGGCAAAACAGCTCTGTCTGCCGCAGATAAGAAAACTACTGCTCTCTGATGTTGCATAAGGTAGAGTGTAGGGATAGCTTACAGTACTGACTATAGAGGATGCTTGTAAAAGGGTCTCTTCATCTGCCTTTATAATGCGATCTTCTTTCATGTAGCGGTGGGCCTGATCTAAGAAGTAGGGATAATAGATCGGTGTTTTAGAGAGCTTGAGAGAGTAGTACTCTAGTGTTATGGTGGCAAATCTATGATACTTCTCATCAACTAGAGAGCCAAGAGAGAGCAGAAGGTCACACATAACTCCGACAGAACCAGGATAGGAGCTGTCACCCATATCTGCCTCTGTAATAAACTCACCCTTGGAGAAGTACCAGTGTCCTGCATCAAAAAAGTTTGTCAGTGCGGTGTTGGCAAACTGCTGGGCTAACAGTAGATAGTATGCATTAAATGTTGCTTCGTAAGCTTTGATGAGGGCACGACCAAGGTAGGCGTAGTCTTCAAGAAAAGCAGGAACTTTTGGTGTTTTATGGATGAGTGTGGAGTGGTAAAGTGTCCCTTCTAAATACATAGTCTCTAAAAGTCTGTCTAAATGATCGATCCCCTGATCTAGGTAGAATTCATCTTGATAGGAGAGGGAGAAAAGTCCTGAGATCATCATAGCATTCCAAGAGACCTGTACTTTTTTATCTATGAAAGGATACTGACGGTCTCTACGTATCTCGCGCAGTGAGTGCCTGACCTTTTCAAACCACTCAGGGCGTCTGTCTTGTGTTAACTGTAGAACATTTTTACCTTCAAAGTTACCATCAGGTGTAATGGAGAGGGTCTCTGTTATCTCTGAAACTGTTTTTTCATCAAAATATGGTGAGAGTAGGGCGAGGACCTCTTCATAATCATAGACAAAGTATTTGCCCTCTTCACATTCTGTATCTGCATCACTAGCGGAGTAAAAGAGTTTATCTTCAGCCATCTTCTCAAGCATAAAGTCTGCTGTCTCTTTGGCAGTCGTTAAAAAGTTTGGGTTTTGTAACGTTGTAGAGGCCTTGGTATAGAGCTCAATGAGGAGACCATTATCATAAGTCATCTTCTCAAAATGCGGTACCAACCACTTCTCATCTGTACTGTAGCGACAAAAACCACCATCTATCAGGTCATACATCCCTCCACGCTGCATCTGCTCTAAGGTAAAACGCACCATCTGCTCTGCTTCTTGGTTACGATCGATAGTGGCGATGTTGAGCAGGGTGGCCAGTGTAGAGACATGGGGGAACTTAGGCGTGGTAGAAAATCCTCCATAGTCTTTTTCATAGTTGTGCGTGGCCTGTTTAAAGAAGGTTTCTACTATGGAAAGCTGCAGTGCTTTTGCTTCTGAAGGTTTGGCATCTGGTTTGAGAAAGTTCTCTATCTCATCTGCATTTTGAAAAAGTTTTTCATCATTTTCACTGATTTTAGGAGCAATGATCTCTATGAGTTGTAAAAATCCCATATTTTTATCTTGAGGTTTTGGTGGTATATATGTTGCTGCATAAAAAGGTTTGTTCTCGGGCGTAGAGAAGATAGAAGTTGGCCAACCACCTGTCCGACGGTTAAGTAACTGGTGAACCTCCTGATAGTGTTTATCAATGTCAGGACGCTCCTCTTTATCTACCTTTATGGAGATAAAATGGTCGTTGAGGTAGGCTGCGATCTCTTTATTTTCAAACACTTCATGTTCCATGACATGACACCAGTGACAGGCACTATAACCTATAGAGATAAAAATGCCTTTATGTTCTGTTTTGGCTTTTTCAAAGGCTTCATCACACCAAGGCCACCAATCTACAGGATTGTTTTTGTGCTGTTGCAGGTAGGGGGAATCTTCGTTAGCAAGTCGGTTTGGCATGTTTTATCCTAGTACAAAGTGTATAAATTACATAAGAGTAGGGCATAGCAGTTGAGGATGGGCTTAAAGAGTGCAAGCAATAAAAAGCTAATCTTATAAACCTGGTATCTGGCAACAACTAATGAATGGTAACTATGAATTAAGTGTATAATAAAAAATAAAATTAAGGAGTTAAACATGACAAAAGAAGAGATATTAGCTGAGGCTCAAAAACAGATAGCATCATTTCAGAAACAGATTGATGAGATTAATTTAAAAGAGAAGGTAGGTGGTCTCAGTACAGATGCCAAAAAATTGTACGATGAACAACGTAAAGATTTGGTGGCTATGTTAGATGAGGCTGAAAAGCAGTTTAGTTCTATAGGTGACAAAGCAAGCGAGAGTTGGAAAGATACTAAAGATTTTGTTGAGTTGACACAAAAAGCACTCAAGCACTCGTTCAACTATTTTAAGTCTCACTACAAATAGTCAAGTACTATTACGCCACCCATTAAATACCCAAAGCTCAATGAGGGTAATTTTGTGCATAATCAAGGCAGATGTTCTCTAGCGTAGCCGTAGCTACGGTGAAGGTTGTCTAACGCAGAGTATGTGCAAAAGTACTCTCACCCTTCGGGGAGCCCTATAAGAGGCAATCTTCAAACAAATAGAGCTTCGACTTAGCTATGGCTAGGTCTTCATCTCTCTTCGCTCGAACCTTACCTCTTATAGAGCTCTTGAGTTTTCGGGTATTTAATGGGTGGCGTAATATTTACTTAAGATCTCTCTGAGATCTTTTTTCCCCTTATATCCCATCTCTTTAGTACCAATACTTTCATCTTTATAGTTGACGATGTAGGTTACCGGAACGATTGGTGTTTTGAACTGATCGGGGAAGTTCCCTTTTTCACGGTTTAAAATTAGGGGTATAAAATGTTTATGGATCTCTGCATCAATGTTTTTGTCTGAAAGTGTACGTTTTTCATATTTACGGCACCAAGGACAGTAGTTTGTGACCATGACAAAAAAGATTAATTTATCTGCCTTCTTCGCCTTATTTAAGGCAACATTATAATCAGTTTCATAGTTGTGTTTCTTAGCAAACTCTTCTAGAGTCTGCGCAAATATGAGTGTGGTCAGTAAACTTACTATTAAGATGATTTTCATTATTGGTTATCCTCAATGTATTGGTCTGTAAACTGTTCTAATAAAAAGTCCACACTCTCATATAGCTCTTCTTTAAGATTATCTGGCTCGATGACATCACTCATCTGGTAAGTTATAGCAAAGATTTCTTCGTCGTCATCGAGTCGTCTCATCTCTTCACCCATAATCAAAGAACTTTTATAGACCAGAGTGTCACCGACAGTAGAAGTGGTGATCTGTATGACGAGGGGACGTGTTGAGTAACCTGTTGTATCGATATGTAGCTTTTTTGTCATCTTTAAGAGTTTGTTAACAAGATCTTGTTTGTATGACTGTGGTACTTTTTTAGTATTGATCTCAACCATAGGATAGACTTTTTTAACACCAGTGAGTATAAAAGGTGTCTGTGCTAATAATAGTATGGGCAATAATAGTAAAATAAGTTGCTTCAAAAATACTCCTCGTAAAGTATTATTGTAGTTGAAAAAAATATATAATGACTTAAGTGTTCATATTAGATTTTAATATAGATTAGAAGGTACGATGATGTAACAAATAAGGTAAAAACCATATTTGTAGCCTTTATCATTGTATATTGATTCTTGTATCTAGCTTGAAGTAAATACTGCATTGTTGAGTTACTGTTTCTTTGTATAAAACAGACTCAATAGTGCAGGAAGTAATATCAAATCAAATACAAGTGCAAGGTTTAATGCAATCACCGTTACTATCGCAAAATTAACATTAGGCATGAAACTGCTTGCACCAAAAATAGCAAAGGTAAAAGACAATATTACAGTTGTCAATATCATGGCACTGCCGCTATGACTGATGATATAGTCTATAGCCTCTTCAAAACTTTTTCTCTTTATAGCGTCAAAATATTTAGAGAAAAAGTGTATCGTATCATCTACAGCTATACCTAGAATGACTGCTGCTGATATGGCCACTCCAAGGTCAATATATATGCCAAGATACCCCATGATGCCGGCTACCAATAGTATGGGAGCTATATTTGGCAAGATAAAAAGCCATAACATTTTTATGTTTCTAAAGACTAAAAGCATCATTATTGCTACTGTTAAAAGAGTAACACTGATGGAAGCTATGAGAGTATCTGTTACGTTTGCCTGCATGTAAGCAAAGATCGCAGTTTGACCCTGAACATCAGCGCTGTAGTCTGTCTTATGCTGCCACCACGCTTTGATCCATTTTATCATCTCCAAATCTTGTGAGGTGTCTACCATATCAGTATTTACAGAGAGTCTTAAATACCGCTCTGTTGTGTCGACTTTATCGTTGATTTCCATACCTTGAGGAAGACTCATAGAATATAGAAGTAGATATTGTGCTACTAGGTTCTTATCTTTGGGTATAGGGTCTGTAGAAGTTTTGTTGAGAACTTTTTGCATACGTATAACGATGTCTTTAAGTGAAGTTGTAAACTTAACGTTTTTGAACCTTGCTTTAAATTCATTCTCAAACCGTACAATCGTATTTAGGAAATCTGGATTTTTTATACCATCGCGCTCTTTTGAGTCTAAAACTATTTCATATATCATAGACCCTGTTAAGTTTTTTTCTATAAATATACTGCCACTTCTAACAGTAGTATCTTCTTTAAAATACTTCATACTGTTACTGTCTACTTTTAGGTAGTTTAAACCATAACCCAAACTCAAAAACAAAACAACAAAAAGAGATACGATTTTTTTGTCATGGCGGACAATAAAGCGGCCATAGCCTTCAACGTGCAATAGATTAAAAAACCTTATTGGCTTTACTCTGTATTCATTCGAAAGTGTCAGTAAAATGGCGGGTGCTATGGTGATGCTCAGTATAAAAGCTATTATCGCTCCCGATGTTACAGCAACACCGAGAGTTGAGATAGGTTCTATCGCACTTAGGCCAAGTGATGCAAATCCTGCGGCTGTGGTAAAGGAGGTCAGACCTATGGGTATTATATTTGTTTTCAGAGCCTGTGATACTGCTTCTCTGTTTTTAAGGTCTTTTGATCTGTAGTAAATCCATGCAAGGTAAAGGTGTATGGCATCAGCGATGGCTATAGCCGTTATGAATGATGGGATGTTGACTGTAAAGTTGTTGAGTTTATAACCGAGCATCATCTGTATACTGAGGACAGATAGAAATGTCAGAACAATGACAACAGCAGGAACAAGAACACCTATAAAACTTCTAAAGATAAAAAATAAAAATGTTACAACGATTACTACGGCTAAGGGCATTAAAATCATGGCATCACCCTGCGAGATATTTACAAGAGAGGCCGTGATAGCCGGTGCTCCGGTCATGTAGAACTTATAGTTACTTTTCTGCTCCATTGTCTTAAGTATATTTTGGATCTTGTGCATTACATAAATGTTGACCTCTTCATCTGCACCTGTAGTGTTGGAAAGTCTAATAGCAAACATTGTAGTTTTTGCGTCGTCAGAGATAAGTTGATGCAGCATCATCTTGTCTTTGAGTGCTAAAACTTTTTTTGCTTCAAGGTCCTTACTCTCATATATAAAATTATCTACCATGATGTCATCATCTTCGCTACGGATATAGGGATAATTTGTAATACTGTCGACGTGTCTGACACCATCTATCATTTCAAATGCTTCTGTCAAATGCAAGATCGTATCTATCGCTGTCTTGTTGAAAATCCCATTATCATCTTTAAATGCGACAATAAAAGTATCGTCACCACTAAAAGTAGTCCGAAAATGTTCATAATCCATTAATATTTTTGATTCTTTGTCAAACCAAATTTTGTAGCTGCCTTCATAAGCCAAATCTTTTAAAGAAATTGACAAAAGTGCTACGAACAGTGTTATAAAAATTATGATTTTATACTTCTGTTTATCTAAAAATTCAATATATTCTTCCATAGTTCATCTCCTAAACGTTTAAAGTTAACAATGTTAACATTGTTAACTTTAAAGTATTGTGTGATTTTGTTTATGTTAAGTGGAAATTGTATTTGTTATAAGAATTGGCGTGATACTTTGATAGCGAAGCGAGTTTGCAGTCGTAGTTTATGTATGAGATGAAATTTAAGTGTATAGGAAAATAGATAAAAGAAAACAAGTGGCGCGGTGGACGAGACTCGAACTCGCGACCCCCTGCGTGACAGGCAGGTATTCTAACCAACTGAACTACCACCGCATGTGTTAGAAGAAATATAGAATTTCTGTTGTTGTAACAATATTAAAAAAGTTCTTACATTGAAAATAATCAAAATGGTGGGCATTACAAGACTCGAACTTGTGACATCTACCTTGTAAGGGTAGCGCTCTACCAACTGAGCTAAACGCCCATTTTAAATTTTGACAATTATAAACACCTATTTGGCGACCCCTAAAGGATTTGAACCTCTGTTCTTACCAGGAAATGGTAATGTCCTTGGCCACTAGACGAAAGGGTCAAGTTGAACAACAAGTGTATATGGTGGGCATTACAAGACTCGAACTTGTGACATCTACCTTGTAAGGGTAGCGCTCTACCAACTGAGCTAAACGCCCATTATGAAAAATGGAACTTATAAATGGCGCGGTGGACGAGACTCGAACTCGCGACCCCCTGCGTGACAGGCAGGTATTCTAACCAACTGAACTACCACCGCACATTTATAAAAATGGTGTCCCGTGATGGATTCGAACCATCGGCATCCTCATTAAAAGTGAGATGCTCTACCAGCTGAGCTAACGGGACTCATAAACCGTAGCGTACTACTGTTTGTGAGGCGAAATTATAGGCAAAAGAGTCTTGGATGTCAAGGGCTTTTTGCTAATTTGTAAAAAAAACTTCTTTATCCCCTAAAACAAGCACTTTCAAGGCAGTTAAAGCACTCTGTTCTTGAATGTATTTTCTATCTCCAGCAAAAAAATGTCTCTTTACCTCCGTCCCTTTTTCAGAACTTACCCCTATAACAACTGTCCCTACTGGTTTTTCAACTGTTCCTCCATCTGGGCCGGCAACACCACTAATAGCTAAGGCATAATCAGCATTGGCAATGCTCCGAGCCCCTTCACACATCTCTTGAACGACGGGTTCACTGACGGCGCCGTAAGTTACTAAAGTACTGTTTTCTACTGCAATCCAATTTTCTTTTAAAATGTTCGAATACGTAACGAGTGAGCCTTCAAAAACAGATGAGACCCCTGCATGAGATGTAAAATAATAAGCTAAAAGTCCACCTGTACAGCTTTCAGCCAGTGTGATTTTTTTCTTGTGTTCTAAAAGCTTCTCTATAATATGTGTTACAAGATCTTTTGCAATGATGATTTGCTGAGTCTGTTCCTGCTGTGCCTTTGACATAAATTTACCAAGTGCACCAAATGGTGTACTTCTAACATCAACATGCACCCATCCTTGAACCACTTGTGAAAAAGAGAGTGTTACGCCAAACTGTTGCGCTAAAGGTGTTAAAAAAGTGATGACCTCTTTAACTGTGTGTTCAAAGACGTGTAGGGTGGCGCCTTGTTCTTTTTGTTTTAAAAGTAATGTTGGCAAGGTCTCTGACTCTGTAACTTGTAATATGTTGAGATGCGCACCCTCTACTTCAAGTATATAACTGTTTTTGGTGTAGTTATTACATTGAGAAGGGATGAGTAAGTTCTCTTTTAAAACCAAGTTGTCTTGAGTCAATGTCGCGATGAGCTTTCCAACCAGTGTAAAGGTCTTTGTGTTTGTAACAATATAAATATGCTCTTGAGTACTTATACGCTGTTCGAGTTCGGTGTTAAAGTCTCTGTCCGCGTTGTCAAAAAACTCTATACTGTTGAGGGGACCTTCTGTGGCGATAGTACGAACAACGTACTCAGTAAAAACTGAGTTTTGTAAAAAACTGTTGCCTATAAGAAAGAGTCTGCGTTTCATGACTGCTCCGAAATTTGAAATTTTATGAGTATATCATAAGCGATAAAATAGATTGTAAAAAAAAGACTTTGCACCCAATAATAGGGTGCTGTAGGCATTACTTTTAATTTATCAGCCCTTTTTAAACCCTATATAGATATAATCGCAAAATTTTAATAATAAATATAATGAGGTAGCATGGATTACAAAGAGACACTGTTATTGCCAAAAACAGACTTTCCAATGCGTGGAAATCTTGTTCAAAACGAGCCAAAGCGTTATGCGTCTTGGGACGAGAACAAGATCTATGAGAAGATGAAAAAGAACCGTGAAGGTGCTACACCTTTTACATTACATGATGGGCCACCGTATGCTAACGGACATATTCATATTGGTCATGCCCTCAACAAGGTCTTAAAAGACATCATTATCAAGTTTAACTACTTTAACAACAAGTCGGTACGTTTTACACCGGGTTGGGACTGTCATGGTCTACCGATCGAGCAGCAAGTTGAAAAAAAGCTTGGTGGTAAAAAGAAAAAAGAGCTTTTAAGTACGGGTGAAGTGCGTAAACTTTGTCGTGAGCATGCAGCGAAGTTTGTTGATGTGCAACGTTCAGAGTTTAAGACACTTGGTATCTTAGCTGACTGGGAAAAGCCTTACTTGACTATGGACTACAAGTTTGAAGCAAACATCTACCGTACACTGTGTGATGTGGCTAAAAAAGGTCTTCTTATCGAGCGTTCCAAGCCGGTCTACTGGTCATGGGCGGAGCGTACTGCTTTGGCTGAGGCCGAAGTAGAGTACGAAGACAAAGAGTCTCACTCTATCTATGTAGCGTTTGAGCTTAGTGATGAGTCAAAAGTGCGTATGGGCATCGAAGGTAAAGCGGGTCTGGTTATCTGGACAACAACGCCTTGGACCCTTCCAGCAAACACAGGAATCTCACTGAACCCTGAAGAGAAGTATGTGCGTACCAGTGATGGTTACATCGTCGCTGAAAAACTTTACCAAGAGAATATGGATAATGGCATACTTTCTGGTGAAGTAGTACAGACCTTTGATGCAACACAGTTTGAGAACCTTCATGCGGTAAACCCACTAAATGGACGCTCTTCTCACATCGTTTTAGGCGAGCATGTCTTGATGGAAAATGGTACGGGTTGTGTTCATACCGCTCCGGGTCATGGTGAAGATGACTACCGTGTTGGTCTGAAGTATAACCTTGAAGTGGTGATGCCAGTCGATGAGACAGGTTGTTTTGATAACACAGTCGTTCGTGACAGACTTTTCCCTAATCCAGAAGAATTTGTAGGCAAGCACATCTTTAAGTCAAACGACGCCATTTTAGAACTTCTAGGCGATGCACTCCTTAAGCAGAGTAAGTTTGTTCACTCATACCCACACTGCTGGCGTTCACATACGCCATTGATCTTCCGCGCGACCAAACAGTGGTTTATCTCTGTAGATGCCAAGCCTGATGGTGAAGAGAAGACACTGCGTGAGATCGCACTTGAAGAAGTTGCGAAAACTGACTTCTATCCAGAGACAGGTCGTAAACGCCTGAGCTCAATGGTAGAGAATCGTCCAGACTGGTGTATCTCTCGTCAACGTGACTGGGGAGTGCCTATTGCACTTTTCCGTGTTAAAGCGACAGGTGAGGTCATCTTGGACGAGAAGGTCCTTAACTTCGTGGCGATGGTCTTTGAGATGCAAGGTTCAGATGCCTGGTACACGATGGACACAGCACAACTGCTTTATCCTGGTTCAGGCTACAAGCCAGAAGAGTTAGAGAAAGTAACAGATATTTTAGATGTATGGTTTGACTCTGGTTCAACATGGAACGCGGTGCTTAAGTCTCGTAACTATGACGCAGGTAAGTACCCGACTGACCTTTATGTGGAGGGCTCTGATCAGCATCGTGGTTGGTTCCAGTCTTCTCTGTTCTTGAGTGCAGCAGTTCAGTCAAAAGCACCTTACAAAGGTATCTTGACACATGGTTTCACTGTTGATGCCAAGGGTGAGAAGATGTCTAAGTCCAAGGGTAACGTTGTTGCTCCTGAGAAGGTTATCAAGCAGTATGGTTCAGAGATCTTACGTTTTTGGGTTGCCATGAGTGACTACCAGACCGACTTGAAGATCTCTGATGAGATCTTGAAGCAGATCGCAGAGCAGTACCGTAAACTTCGTAATACCTTTAGATTTTTGCTTGCGAACATCAATGATCTTGAGACCATTATGCCTTATGCTGAGATGGGTGAAGTAGATCGTTGGATCGTCTCCAAGGCTCAGATCACTTTTGATGAGACCCATAAACTTTTCAGTGAGTATAATTTCGTAGGTGGTATGAGTGTTCTTAACAACTTTGTGGTCAACGAGTTAAGTGGTATCTTTATGGACATTACTAAAGACAGACTCTATTGTGATGCAAAAGATGATGCACACCGTCGTGCCTCTCAAAGTGCGATGGCAATGATCGCCAACTCTCTTTTAGGTCTGATCGCACCGATCTTGACCTATACAGCAGATGAGATCATGGAGAGTGCTCCGGCCGTTATCAAAGGTGATGCAGAAGATATCTTTGACTTTTTATATCAGCCGATCGATGTGGAGTATGCACTTTTCGAAGCTGAATATATGATCAAAGCGCGTGAAGGCTTCTCTGAGATCGTAGATACTCTGAAAAAAGAGAAGACGATCAAAGCGACACTGGAACTTGTTATCTATACAGATTCTCAAAAGCTTAAAGCGATCCCTGCTGTTGAAGCAGAAGATTGGTTTGTGGTCTCTGGCATTAAGTCAGGAACACCTGCTGAGAACTTTGGCAGCTTTGAAGTCGATGGTGATACCTTTACTATCGCTAAAGCGACTGAAGCGAAGTGTCCACGTTGTTGGAAGTTCCACTCTGTAGATGAAGAGACCTTATGTGAGCGTTGTGCCAAGGTTATGAATGTTTAATATGACAGAACCTGTCAGTGCGATGACGATCATTGTGACTATAGTTATTATTGTCGCTGTCTCACTAGTTGCTGTCTATGCCGTAAAAAAAGCAAAAAAGGATACTGTGTGATAACACTTAAAGAAGCCCTCAACCTCTCTAAAGAGGATTTGGCCACTTTTAAAGATGACCTTAAAAAGCAGAT
>JALSUN010000170.1 GCA_027061425.1 Helicobacteraceae bacterium | reverse complement strand
TTCTTTATCGATCTGCTGTTCTAATGGAGTGTAGCTCTCTCTAAAGTCAGGCAGATGCTGTGTCGTTTGCTCAAGGGCAGTTTTCTTTTGTGGCGCTACACTCTGTTGCATCATGATAGGCTCAAAATTGCCAGGGTCTATCTCGTGCATACTCCAACGACTGTTTTGATACACAAGCATCATTCCAGCGGGCAGCTCAAAGGTGGTATGTTCCGTCTCTACGACTAAAGCACCACGGCTACAGGCGATAGACTCTCTATCTTCTTGGACTGAGGCCATAAACTGTGTCCCTCTAATACCAATAGTAGCGGCTTTTGTCTTTACTTTAAAACGCTCTGGTGCTATTTTTCCTATTTTACCCGTGACGATCTTGAAAAACCCATGTTGGAGTCGCATCAGTACTTTAGGTTCTGCCTGGTCTTGATAGCTTTCAAAAAGGTAACTGCTTTGAGGTCCGATGGTTATAACGGTCTCATCTTTTAAGATCACTTGTACTTTAGAGTGTTTTTGGGTCTCTAAGAGGTCTCTCTCCTCAAGAGGGGTCCCTTTTTCTGCAGGTAAGACGGTAGTCTCTCTTTGGAGTTGCGCTTTGCCTTGAACCGCGGTTATCTCACCAATAGCCGCGAAAAGTGTAGAAAGTGTCATCATAATAAGTAATAAAATCTTCATAGTCTGCTCCTAGTAGGTATATACAAGGCCAACAAGGGCCTCTCTTTTAGTAAATATAGCCTGGTTATAGTTTGAGGCATTATTGAGGTAATGCAACTGTGCGTGTGCCCGTAGCTCAGGGGTGAGGTCACGTTCAAATGAGAGTAAAACATCTTTAGTGGTATCGTCGCGTTTGAGTTTACCTACAAACAGAGGGATCTCTTTAAAATCCCCTTTTCTATAGAGAAATTGCCCTCTTATGTCCATGATGTTTCTGATGGAGTAGAGACCTCCAAGTGTTAAGGAGATCATCTCTTTGTCTACAAAGACCTTGGTACCTTTAGGTATGGCGCTGGAGTCTTGAGCACTGAACTTATCGTAACGAAGTTTGGCATAAGCATTATGTCGGTTGTAGACCCAGTAGAAGCCACTCTCTAATCCTAAGATGGTGTCATCACGCATCTTGTCCGTTGACTGGAAGTAGTTACGTTTGGAGTAGAGTACGTTGACGTTGAGTACAAACATGTTTTGAAACATTATGTTGAAGTCGGGACGTATACCCATCTCTTTAAAAAGATCACGGTCTAAAAAATTAAGACGGTCATAAAAGAGAGGGACATAGATAGAAAAGTTGTTGGCTCCATAGCCACCACCAGCATAAAGACGACCATACATGGTGTCATATTGATGGCTATTGTAGGTATTTACATCCATGTTATATTGATGGTAGAGGTTTGCATCACTACGTAAAAACCAACCACGACTGTTGGGGAGGTCGTATTGGTAACTTAGATCGGCATTGAGTCGAATAAAACGGGTTCCCATAGGATTATTAGAGGAGGTCGTATTATAAAAATAGCTGTGATTGACATTGATGTTGTCATCATAACCTAGATCTAAAGTCACTTGGGCACGGGCCTTTCCTACTGTTGAAGGTCTCTTTTCTCGCAGGGTGGCAAGTGTGGTTCTCTGTTGTGGGGTGAGATACTGTTCGTCTACCGTGCTCAAGAGGGCATCAGCATCTTTTTTCATCCCCTGCTCACGATATAAAGAGATGAGTTTCATCTTCGCTTGGGTGTTGTCACTGTCTTGCATCAGCGCCCGTTCGTAAGCGGCCTGAGCCAAGTTGAGGTTGCCCTCTTGTTCATAACAGGTTCCCACATCCATATCAAGGGCTTTATCTTGACATGTTGCATAAAGTGAGAGTGTTGTTATGAGTGAAAGATAAAAGATCTTATGTACCATCTGGTGCTCCTTTAAAATACTATCTATTTGTAGTATCTATAAATATTATAAAGTGAAAGGGGTAGAAAGGATATTAATTCTAAAGGGTTACCTATATGATGTGATAAGAATGTGATAAAAGTTTATAGATAAGCATACTTTTTAGATGGATTAGGGTTTTATCATGATAACCCCGGCGCACCGGCCAGTAGTTTTAGCATCTGCCCTGTAAGAGAAAAAAGTTTTGTTATGACAGGCGTTGCAGATGTTGAGGTCTTCGATGTTCTTTTGTGGAAGTTCCAGTTTTTTAAGCTGTTGACGGATGATGGTATTAATATTTAGAAAATGGCGTTCACCTTCTATTCGCAAGGCATCACGATACCCTGACTCACTCACTTCTAAGGCTATATCTTCATCTATCTCATAACAGCAGCTATGAATAGAGGGCCCAAGTATGACCTGAATAGACTCTTTTTTAGCATGAAAACGTGAGACCATAGTCTCTATGGTCTTGGGTACGATTTCAGAGAGGGCACCTTTTCGTCCCGCATGTGCTACCGCTATGATTTTACTTTGTGGCTCAAAAAAGAGTACGGGGGTACAGTCTGCCACCATGACCATCAGGGGAGTGTTAGGAAGATCAGTCACCAAGGCGTCGCACTCGGGTGGATTTTTAAAATTATCACTGTGAGCATCAACCACGAGTACAAGATCAGAATGCACCTGTCTCATATGTACAAGTTTTTGGCGCTCATATCCTAGTTGGTTGGCCAGTATATCGTGGTTTTTAATCACATCTTCAGCCTTGTCACCAACATGGAAGGCAAGGTTGTTACTATAATATGGCTCTTGAGAATACCCACCGATACGGGAAGTAAAACGGTGTGCTACTGTTTTGTGGTGGCTGAGTAGGGTGCTTGTTTTAAAAATCATACAATGATTATACAGAGATAAGGTGAATTTTTCTAGTTGCACTTGAACGTTTTGTGGCCTTGCTCTGTGGTCATAAATGAGACACCCTTATAGAGATTAGTCCTTATGTAGCCTCAGTTACAGTGATGTTTTGAAGATTTGGATAGAATAATAAGATTAAAAATAAGTTCTAAGTGAAGTGTCATGTCTATAAACTCTATCATGCCCGTTACCTTAACTGGAGACGATGTCTCTAAAAAACGTGAAGAAATACGTCACTATTTTCATCATACTTTTGACCTTTATGAAAGACTCTTTACTACTTTTGTAGATGACAGCGTCTTTTACAAACAACCCGAAGCAACACGGCATCCGATGATATTTTACTTTGGGCACACCGCCACTTTTTTTGTGAACAAGTTCATGGTCTCTAAAATCATTGATGAACGTATTAATCCTGAATTTGAATCTACCTTTGCTATTGGGGTGGATGAGATGAACTGGGATGATATGCAACGTGCACACTATGCCTGGCCTGAGGTGTCTGAAGTGCGTTCATATAGAGAAAAAGTCCGTGCACTGGTTGATGGTCTTATCTCTACACTTCCTTTAACCTTGCCTATTACCCAAGAGAGTCCTTGGTGGATTGTTTTAATGGGAATTGAACATGAACGCATCCACATAGAAACCTCTAGTGTTCTACACCGCCAACTCCCTATAGCAGATGTGAAAATGGTGCCAGAATTTCCTCGCTGTCAAGAGTATGATAAGGCTCCGAAAAACACTATGGTCGCTGTCTCAGGAGCTATGGTATGTTTAGGAAAAGAGCGCCAACACCATCTCTATGGTTGGGATAATGAGTATGGAGAGAAGATAGAAGATGTTTCAGACTTTAAAGTGGCGAAATATCTCTGTAGTAATGGTGAGTTTTTAGAGTTTGTGAAAGATCACGGATATCAACGCAGCGCTTACTGGGATGATGAGGGTGTATCGTTTCTAGAACACACGGGTGTGAAACATCCTCCATTTTGGGTATCACAAAAAGATGGCAGCTTTAAGTATCGCAGTATGACAGAGCTTATGGATATGCCTCTGAATTGGCCGGTAGATGTGAACTATCTTGAAGCGCGGGCGTACAGCCGTTGGAAAAGTGAAAAAGAGGGGCGCACCTATAGGCTTTTAACAGAGCCTGAGTGGTACCTGATTTATGAACGTGCAGGTATTAAAGATGTCCCAGACTTTGATGATACTGGGGCAAACATTAACTTTAGACACTGCAGCTCATCATGTGCTGTAGATACCTTTGCATTTGGTGACATTTGTGATGTGATGGGTAATGTCTGGCAGTGGACAGAGACCCACATGAACGGCTACAAAGGTTTTGAACCGCATAGAGCGTATGATGATTTTTCACTGCCAACCTTTGATGGAAAACACAACATTATGAAGGGTGGCTCTTGGGCAAGTAGTGGTCATGAGATGATGAAACATGCACGTTACGCTTTTAGACGCCATTTTTATCAACACGCAGGATTTAGAATCGTCGAAGGAGATGAATTGAACACAGAAATAGAAGATAATATTTATGAGAGTGATGCTTTGGTATCACAGTATTGCCATTTTCAATATGGAGAGAACCATTTTGGGGTAGAAAACTTCGCTAAAAAATGTGCAGAATATGCGCTTGAGTATGCTAAAGGGACTCCGATGCAACATGCCTTGGATTTAGGTTGTGCAACTGGACGTGCAAGTTTTGAACTGGCAAAAGGTTTTGATGCGGTTACTGGGATCGACTTTTCTGCACGTTTTGTTCAGGTGGGGATAGAACTTAAAGAGCAGGGCTCCATTACTTTTCAGCGTGTTATAGAGGGTGAGTTGGTCGCAAAAGAAGATGTGACACTAGCGGCACTTGGATATGAGAAAATTGCTAAAAATGTGGAGTTCTGGCAGGGAGATGCCTGCAATATGAAAGCCCATTTCAAAGATTATGACCTTATTATGGCGACCAACCTCATAGACAGACTTTATGAGCCACTGCTCTTTTTAGAGGGCATTGAAGAGCGCATAACAGAGGGCGGTTATCTTATTTTGACCTCTCCCTACACTTGGCTTGAAGAGTACACTAAAAAAGAGTTTTGGCTGGGGGGATACAAAGATGCTGATGGCAAAGAAGTCTCTACATTGGAGGGTCTAACAAATGTTCTAAGTCCAAAGTTTGAGCTGGTAGCGACTCATGATGTTCCTTTTGTTATTCCTGAAACTGCACGTAAATTTCAACATACCGTTTCACAAATGAGTGTCTGGAAAAAGCGTTGAGTTTTGACTTTCAGTCTGTAACCGATCGCTCAAAAAGTAGGGCAGAGAAGTACACTCTTCGTCAGACTCTTTTTGGCACGGAAGATGTTTTGCCAATGTGGGTAGCAGACATGGACATAGAGACACCATCTTGTGTCGTTGAAGCGGTTAAAAGAAGAGCTTCACATCCTATTTATGGGTATGAAGAGGTTCCAGATAGTGCTTATGAAGCGCAGATAGCGTGGATGAAAAAGCGTCATGGCTTTGAGATACAACGGGACTGGATGTTCTACTCACACTCTGTGGTCGCAACGATAAACACTGCGATTCACGCTTTTACTGAACCGGGAGACAAGGTCATTGTTCAGACTCCCATTTATCCACCTTTTTTAAAAAATGTTACACGAAATGGTAGAGAAATCCTACGTAATCCCCTTCGAAAAACTGCTAAGGGCGATTATCGTTTCGACTTTGATGACTTGCGCTCAAAAATTGATGAAAAGACAAAACTGCTATTACTCTGTTCACCGCATAACCCTGTGGGACGTGTCTGGAGGAGAGAAGAGTTACAAGAGTTGGCTGAAATTTGTGTGGAACACAACATCAAGGTTATGGCAGATGAGATCCACTCTGACTTGGTCTATGCACCCAATGTCCATACCCCCTTCGCTTCACTAAGTGATGAGGTAGCAAACTTAACCATTACAGCAATAGGTCCGGGGAAGACGTTTAATACAGCGGGACTTGCTATCTCTACGGTAGTGGTTGAAAATGAGACAATGCGTCAAGATTTTGATGATGCTTATGAGCGTATCCATTTTGCCCAAGGCAATGTCTTTGCCCATGCCGGTTTTGAAGCGGCCTATAGAGAGGGTGAAGCATGGTTGGATGAACTGCTTATACATCTGCAACGTAACATTCAAAAACTGACAGCTTTAGCTGCGCGTCATAGTGACAAAATACGCTTTATCGCACCAGAGGGAACCTACTTAGCGTGGATTGACTGTTCACAGTTAGGACTGAGTAGCAGTGAACTCAAACGTTTTTTTGTAGAAGATGCCGCTTTAGGTTTAAGTCCAGGGGTCTCATTTGGAAAAGAGGGCAAAGGCTACATGCGTCTTAATTTTGCGGTACCTGGTCCTATTATGGATGATGCGATAGCGCATTTGGATATGGCTTTGGGTGATTTTGACGAGTATTAGACAGTTGCCAATATTTTACGCTCAGAGTGTTTGTGATGTCGTCACTCCTGCGAAGGCAGGAGTCCACGAGCCCAAACTTTCTGTTATACTGCTTTGCCATTTTAGTTCGTGGATCCCTGCCTTCGCAGGGATGACGGAGTACACAACTTGTAAGGAGCGTCGTTGCATAAAGCAATGATCATCATCGGAGCAGGGCTGAGTGATTTTGATGAGCATTAGACTTTATATGCCTCTTAAAAGGTAGTATGAATATTATTTGACGCAGAAAGTTTACACTTTCGTCACTCCTGCGAAGGCAGGAGTCCACGAGGTCAAACTTTCTATTATATTAATTCGTCATTCTAATTCGTGGATTCCTGCCTTCGCAGGAATGACAGCTGACGCAGTAATCTGACAGATTTCAAGTTTTTTCAAGGGAGTGTTAATGCATAAAGTAATGATCATAAGTGGAGCAGGCCTTAGTGCTGAGAGTGGGATTAGTACCTTTCGTGACAGTGATGGACTTTGGGAAAACTATGATGTTATGACGGTCTGTTCAACACAAGGTTGGATGCAAGACCGTCGACTTGTGACAGATTTTTATAATGCCCGTAGAGAAGATCTTGAAGATAAAAAACCAAACACTATGCATAAGGCTTTGGCCTCGTTAGAAAAAAAATACCCCGGTAAAATTATTCACCTTACTCAAAATGTTGACAATCTTTTAGAAAAAGCAGGGGGTAAAGAGGTCTTACATCTGCATGGTACCTTGACTGATCTACGTTGTGAAGATTGCCATCAAATATTTCCTATAGGCTATCGTGCTCAAAAAGAAGATGAACAGTGTCCACATTGTGCCAGCTATAGCATTCGTCATAATGTGGTAATGTTTGGGGAGAATGCGCCGATGTATCAACATATATATAGAGCGGTAGATGAGTGTGATCTCTTTATTGCGATTGGAACGAGTGGACAGGTCATAGACATTGTCTCTTTGGTACAAGATTTTCATCACTCTCTCTTAATCAATCCTAAACAAGAACGCCATCAGACAGCTTTTGGAGACTTTGAAAAAAATATCGATGACTATTTTGAACACTTTATTCAAGCGAAGGCAACCAATGCTGTTGATGAGATGTCATTATATATAGAGGAGCACCTTTGTCTATAAAAGTACAGCAAATTCTTTTGCTAGTGGTTGTGGTGACACTATCCTTTTTTTTAGGACGGTGGAGCAGTGACTGGAAGTTCAATGATGTAGTAACCGATTCTAATGGCATCGCTTCTTCATTGACAGGATCTAGTAGGTTAGAGAAGATCAAGAAAAAAGGTGTACTTGATGTGGTGATGGTCAATGGTCCTACCACCTATTTCGAGGGAGCAGTGGGTAAAGAAGGATTTGAGTATATCTTGATGCGAGAGTTTGCTGAGTATCTGGGTGTAGCGTTGAAATTGAAGGTGGTAAGCACAGTCAATGAGGCCTTGGATCTCAGTAGAGAAGGTGTAGGTGATATCACTTCAGGGGCTTTGAGTCAAACACCTGAACGAGAGAAAATGTTTATTTTTGGACCAAGTTATTTTCGTGTTAAAGAGCAGGTTATCTGTCATCAGCGCATGATTAGAAACAAGACCTTCCCTCGTAGTGTGGGAGACCTTGTAGGTCTTAAAGTCACGGTAGGTAAGGGTACAAGTTATGTTGACACCTTAAACAACATAAAGAATGAACTTCCTCAACTGCACTTTAATCTTTCAGAAGATTCTTCAAGTGAGCAGTTACTTTCAATGGTAGATAAGGGAGAGATAGACTGTACGATAGTCGACTCCAACATCTTTGCTGTTAATAACCGCTACTTTCCAGCACTTAGAAAAGCATTTAATATAAGTAAATCTAAAAAATTGGCGTGGATCTTACGTCCTGATTCCAATGAGTTTAATACTACTTTAAATGGATGGCTTAACCATGTCGAGCGCTCAGGTGAGATGGACCGTTTAAAAGATCACTATTATGGTTATACTGTTCGTTTTAACTACCTAAATCTTGTTACCTTTCACAAACGTATTAAAGGGCGTCTACCAAAATACAAAGAGATCTTTAAAAAAGCAGCTAAAAAGTACAACCTGCCATGGACCATGTTAGCAGCACAGTCTTACCAAGAATCACACTGGGACCGCTTGGCTAAGAGTCCTACAGGGGTGAGAGGGTTGATGATGTTAACACGTGCAACGGCTAAGGAGATGGGAATTAAAAACCGACTCAATGCAACCTCAAGTATCTATGGCGGTGCAAAGTACTTTAGACAAGTGTATGACAGAGTAAGTAATGATGTTAAGGGAATCGATCGTTACAAGTTTGCTTACGCTGCATACAATGTAGGTATGGGACATATTATAGATGCAAGAGCACTGGCACGAAAGCAGGGGAAAAACCCAGACACGTGGGCGGATCTGAAAACAGTTTTACCTCTTTTGAGTCAGAAAAAGTACTATCGTCATCTTAAACATGGCTATGCCCGAGGTAAAGAACCGGTAGATTATGTGGATGCTATCTACGAATATCATGTTATACTAGAAAACGAATTTCCTAAGGAGTTGTAGCATGAAAAATAGATTAGAAGCGGCACTTTGGGGTGCTTTTTATGGTGATGCCTATGCTCTTGGTGCACACTGGCTCTATGATACGCATCAGATCTCTCTCTCTGAGTTTGATACAAAAACTTTTAATGATCCCCTTAGTGATTATCATCCCAACAAAAAAGCGGGTGATTTTACCCACTACGGAGATCAGATGTTATGGCTGTTGGATGCACTCTCTTATGAAGATTTTAGTGTCCAGCAGTTTTCTAAGTTATGGCAAGAGAAGATGCAGTCGTATGATGGTTATGTTGATGGGGCCTCAAAACATACTTTAGAAGCCTTGGATGCAGGAAAAGGCTCTTTGGGATGTGGCTCTAGCTCCCATGACTTGAGTGTAGTAGGTCGTATGATGCCTCTCGTCTATGCTTATCACAGTGACATGGATAAGATGATGGAGTATGTCAAACTCCATACTGTGTTTACCCATATGACAAAAGAGCTTATAGAGAGTGCCGCCTATTTTAATGAGCTTATAATTGCTGTGAGTAGGGGTGCTGAGGTTAAAAGAGCTATCGAAGAGATAGCCTTAGCTTACTCTGACACTTTACAGATGTGGGTAAAAAAAGGTATTGAGAAGTCTGAAGAAGAGAGTATAGAAGCTATTAAAGCCTTGGGACAGTCATGTAGTGTTGAAGGTGGTTTTTCAGCAGTTATCTATCTTCTTTGTCGTTTTAGTGACTTTCAAGAAGCGATGGAAGCCAATGTGCTCTCTGGTGGAGACTCTGCGGCAAGGGGTATGCTTGTGGGCGCTGTTTTAGGTGCTGCAGGGGGTATGGAAGTCCTTCCCTTTAACTATAATGCTATGAATAATGCACCATTGATAGAGAGTTACATCAAAAAGATTAATGAAAAACAGTCTTGAAAAGATAGAAGCTTTTTTAGCTGAACATCATCTTCTTTCACTGGCCACTTGTAGTGAAAACAGACCTCAATCGGCAAGTCTTTTTTATGCTTACGACAGAGAAAATATCGCTTTTATAGTGGCCTCTGATATAAAAACAGAACATATACAAAATGCTCTTAGCAACGCAGAAGTTTCTGGAACCATTGCTTTAGAGACCGACAGTGTAGGCAAGATACAAGGTCTCCAATACAGAGCAAAAATCACTGAAGCAGGTGAGGGTGCTGACATCATCTATTTTAAAGCCTTCCCTTATGCTACAGTCATGAAGCCTAAACTCTGGACAATCACCTTAGAAGAGATGAAGTTTACTGACAACCGACTGGGGTTTGGTAAGAAGCTTTATTGGAATAAGGTGTCATGATTTTGCAAAGATATCATACCTTCTGCTATAATTGAACTAAATTAAGAGAGGATTTCATGCGGGCAAGTAAAGAAGAGATTTTGTTATATTTAAAAAAAATGAAGCCCATACTGATGCAAAAAGGTATTGTTGAACTTGGCCTTTTTGGCAGTTATGCACGAAATGAAAGTTCTGTATATAGTGATATAGATGTTGCTATACGTCGTGATAATGACTATTTGCAAACACGTCACTCCGATGAGTATTTTGAACTGATTCATGAGATAAAAATAGATATCTTAAATAAATTTCATCGACAGAGTGATGTGTTTGATCTCACAACTGATACCCCTATGAGAGTCAATGTCCTAAAAGAACTTATTTATGTATAGTGCTCAAGCAGTTGATCGTGTCAGACTTATAGAAAAGAAAATCTCTTTTATAGAAAACATTGTCGCTGAGTATGGTTCAGTTTCTCTAGCTTTAGAAGATGAACAAAATGGACGTGCTTCTATTCTAATGCACTTGACCTCTATCTCAGAGCAGTTTGATAAACTGTTGCACAGGGGCGAACTGGAACTACTCTCCAATTTTGAAAAAGAGGACATTAAAGGTAGCTATGATCTTAGAAACTTTATAGCACATCATTATGAGGGTGTTGATCTTTACGTTGTAGAAGATGTCATCAAAGAGCGACTCCCTATTATTAAAAAATCTGTAGAAAAAATATTAAAAGGAATATAACTTGGAAAAAGTTTTAGAGATGTTGCTTTTGCAACAAGAGTTAAATGATGCGACTAATGGCGATGGTTGGGAAGCAGGCAAAACTAAGAATGGTAAAACGATTAACTGGAAACGTTGTATCTATATGGAGTGTGCTGAGATGATCGACTCTTTTGCTTGGAAACATTGGAAGGCCATAGATGCTGATCCTGACTGGGCAAACTTACAGATAGAAGTGATCGATGTGTGGCACTTTATTATGAGTTTGGGCTTAGAAGATTATTCTAAAAACTTTAGAGGTATGTTAGAAGATCTGGCGATGAACATCTCCCAAGAGCCTGGTTATATCAAACTACAGACAAGCAAAAAGTTGGGATATGCCACTCCAGATGAGATCATGGCGAAGGTGGAAGATCTGATCTTGAACACAGTGAACCGCGCCACTCTTGATACTCCTAAGCTCTTTGAGGACTTTTTTGAGTTGGCATACATGAGTGGTCTGAACTTAACCGATCTCTACCGTCTTTATGTGGGTAAAAATATTTTAAACCAGTTTCGTCAAGACCATGGTTATAAAGAGGGTACTTACATCAAAGTGTGGAATGGAAAAGAGGACAATGTTGTCATGCAGAAACTTTGGGATGAAAACAATGCTTTAACACCTAAGACACTCTATGGCGGTCTTCAAAAAGTTTACGCAACACTCACGTAAGTATTAGGTACAACTAATATTACTCTTTTAGGCGTTCTATCTTCGCGCCTAAGTCTCCTAACTTCTTTTCTAGATTTTCATAACCACGATCTAAGTGATAGATGCGGTGTACCTGTGTTGTACCTTGAGCAATATTTGCGGCAATAACCATAGCACTTGAGGCTCTAAGGTCTGTTGCCATAACATCGGTACCTGAAAGTGCTGAGGGCCCGATAACTGTTGCAGTATGTCCGTTGAGTTTGATGTCTGCACCAAGACGCTGTAACTCACTGACATGCATAAAACGGTTTTCAAAAAGTCGTTCTTCTATGGTGGATGTACCATTGGCTTGTGTCGCGAGTGCCATGAACTGCGCTTGCATGTCGGTAGGAAATGCAGGATACTCTTGGGTGATGATGCTCACAGGTTTGATCTCATTAGTAGGATGTATGGTCATGGTGTGAGGTGTAGTCTCTATGGTAAAACCCATCTCTTCAAGTTTACCAGTGACTGCTTCTAGGTGGTCGTGACGGACGTTTTCAAGAGTAATGCTAGAGTTGGCGATACCTGCTGCACAGAGATAGGTTCCTGCTTCTATGCGATCAGGAATGACATCAAATGGGACAAAGTCTATGAGCTTTTGTTCACGACCAACAATGGTGAGTTCTGCTGTACCAATCCCTGTAATCTCTACACCACTCTCTTGTAAAATCTCACACAACTGTACCACTTCAGGCTCTCTCGCTGCATTGGTAATCTGTGTGGTTCCATAGGCTAGTGCCGCAGCCATAACGATGTTGGCGGTTCCTGTGACGGTGATCTTGTCAAAGATGATGTGGGCACCTTGGAGACCTTGAGGTGCTTCAGCTTGAACATAACCTGCATGGATGGTAATCTTGGCACCCATCTGTTCTAAGGCTTTAAGATGTAGGTCTATAGGACGTTGACCGATAGCACACCCTCCCGGAAGAGAGACCTCACAGTGACCAAAACGTGAAAGCAGTGGCCCCAAGACCAGTATAGAGGCGCGCATGGTCTTAACGATGTCATAGGTGGCAGTCGTGTTGGTCAGACAACAAGTGTTGATCTCAACACTGTTTTCATCAGTAAAACTAAAAGTACCACCAAGATTTTCTATGAGCTTGAGAAGGGTCTTAATGTCTACAACCGCCGGCATGTTACCGATCTTGACAGTGTTGTTGGCAAGGAGTGTCATCGCGATAATAGGCAGTGCCGCATTTTTAGCGCCTGAAATTTTTACGTTGCCTTGAAGTGAAGCGGGTCCGGTAATCTCTAGATAATCCATAGTACTCTTTGGTCAAGCTATTGTGAGCTCGTGTTTGATGGCCGAAGTATAAAACAGAGTTGGTTTAACGGAGGTAAAAGAGTGCTTTTTTAGGTGATATTTTTATATATTAAGTGTATAATTGCCCTATAAAAGTTCTACAAGGATGGAAGTGAGTGATGCACTAGAGAGATTAAAAGCTTTAACCTCTAAAATCTCAAGTTATGAATTGGCACGAAAAGAGAACCTAAAACGACTGGCCAAACTTTTTGAAACTTTAGCACTTGAGGTTAAGGTACCTCATTTTCATGAGATTTTTGACTTTAAGGCGATTAACCTTTCGGGTATCTCACTAACACAAGAAGATATAGGAACGATTAAAGAGGGCAAGTACTTACAAATTATAGGCATTAAGTATGACAAAGAAGCAAAGGTTAAAAACCGTAATATCTCTTTAGGCTACTATGGTCGTGTGGAGAAGGTCGATGTGGCACTGCGTCAGACTATTGTGGAGTTTATTATTGCTTGGCGTTTTGAAAAGAGTTTTCGTACCCTTGAACATTACTATACGATGCTAGAAAACCTGCCAGAAATTGGAACCGATGTATCTGTATCTTGATGTAGAGACGACGGGCTTAGAAGAGAGCGATCGCATTTGCTCTATAGGAATGATAGCCGTCAACAGTACTGGTGTTGTTTGTCACTCTGAAAATATAAAGCCACCATATAAAGTCTCGACTGAAGCGATGGCAGTCCATCACATCACTAACGATATGCTAAAAACAGCACCTTCTTTTGAAAAAAGTGAAACTGCACAACTCTTGGAAACATATAATGATGAAGAGACGATACTTATCGCACATAACTTGAACTTTGATCTCTCTATGTTGGCCAAAGAAGGCGTAATTTGGCGTGGTGGTATGATAGACACATTGAAGTGTTCTAAACACCTTATAGAGGAGATCGATACCTTCTCTCTACAGTACCTTCGTTATGAACTGCAACTCTACAAAACAGAGGTAGAAAAAGCAGAAGAACTAAATGTTACTCTAAGAGAACATACCGCTTTAAGCGACACCTTTCATGTGAAAATGTTACATGAATACCTGTTGGATTTACAAGGTAATGAGATTTTAATGCGTATGACGACAGAACCTGTACTCCTACAAAAATTTGGATTTGGAAAATATAAGGGTCGTTATGTTGAAGAGGTCGTCTCTATAGACGAAGCCTATGTTAGATGGCTTCTTGCTCAAGAGATAGATGAAAATTTACATTACACACTGTCATACTATTTATAAGGAGTTACCGTGGCCAAACCGATTACTAAAAAAATTATTGCCGGAAAGTTTAAGGGTAAAAGTTTAAAACTGCCTTCACTTGTCACCACAAGAAGTTCAAAAACCATTGTTTTAGAGTCCTATTACAACACATTGCAATTTGAGATCATTGATGCACATTTTGTAGAGCTTTTTTCAGGGAGTGGCTCTATAGGACTTGAGGCTTTGAGTCGTGGCGCTCAAAAGATCTTCTTTATGGAGCGTGATAGAAATGCGTTGGAGGTACTTCAAGAAAATATTAGAGCAACGGATCCTAGTGCTTGTGAAGTTTTTAAAGGAGATACCTTTAGTAACATCGGTACTGTTGTCAAACGTCTAAAGACCCTAAATGAAAAAGCTTACTTCTATATCGATCCTCCTTTTTCCATACGAGAAGGACACGAAGATATCTATACCAAAATGTTACAACTTATAGAAAATCTACCTCAAGAGGTGGTTAAACTGATCACTATAGAACATATGACAGGTCTTGAGCTTCCTGAAACGATAGGTGCTTTTTCTCTTCAAAAGTATAAAAAGTTTGGCAAGACCTCATTGAGTTACTATAGTGCATAAAAAATAAACAAAATTCTAGAGGCTAAAAAAGTTTTTTTCTATTATAATTTCTTATTCAAACAACTTTGACTGGAAAATTATATGTTTATAAAACGTACTATCTTTACACTCCTCATTACCTTGAGCTGTCTGATCCCTAATGTACATGCATTTGACAATGGTTTCATACCTCTTCCTAAGCTCCCCTCATCAACGCAACCTGTTCGGAAGTCTGGTGAGAGTGCAGAAGCCTATGCTACACGTGTTCTTGCACTGCACAAAGCACGTGCATCAGAAGTGTTTGCACTTCAAAAAGAGTTTCGACTTGCAGTAGAAGATCGTAACAAACGACTGCTTAGTAGTGAGAAAGTGCAGAGTCCAAATCTTTTAGATCCATTAGACCCTCTCTACTTGGCTTATAAAGATGTCTCAAAAATCAAAGATCTTAACCATGATCTTGATGTAAAATTACATGAAAAACATCTCAAACTCAATGAAAAGCGTGCATGGCTTTTCATAGTAGCGATAGAAGATTATGAAAAAACTGATCCCGTTTTATTTGCGCACCGAACAGCGCAACTGGTGAAGTCTACTTTTCAAAAAAAATTAGATATTTCAGATCGTAATATTGTGATGCTTCTTAATAAAGAAGCGACTAAAAAAAACATCACTAGCACACTTCGTAAACTGGTACAGCGTGTTCAAAGAAATGATGTGATCTATTTTTATTACTGCGGACATGGAGTGAGTAACAAAAATGGAGAGCAGTTCCTTTTGCCTTATGATGGTGATCCTGAGGTGGTTAACAATGCAAATGCTGTGAGTATAGAACGTGTCTATAATAAATTTTTAAACTCTAGAGCACTGCGTACCTTCTCTTTTATTGATAGTAGTTTTACAGGGGTTACAGATGCTATACCCCTCAGAAAAGGTCTTGAAAAAAATATGATGCGACCAAGACCAGAAGGGTATTATAAACGTCTCAACATCTTAAACAGTGCCCGCTCTCAAGACACTTCAAATGCGTATTACTCTAAAGGTTATCGCCTCTTTAGTTATTACCTTGCTAAAGAGGTCCTCTCTAAACCTCAAAATGCTGGAGAGTTGTTTGACAGTATTCGTACAAAAATTAGAGAAATCTCTTTAGGTTATGGTGATCGTTATCTACAAGAGCCTGAATTTTTTGGATATAGAGAGTTGAGCATACAGAACAATTAATATCAATGGCTTAAATTTTAGAAAATTTCAGTAAAATATTTGTAACTTTATTATAATTATAAAAAGTTATAACAAGAATAACTTATAACAATACATGAGATTGTTAAGCAGGTTACTGAGAGAGTATTAATGAAAAAAATCTTATTGCTATTGGCTGGTTTAAGCCTTTTAATCTTGAATGCGCAAGACAAACAAGAGAACTACGTTCCCTTAGATATCTCTGGTGTGACATTTGAAACAATGAGCTCCTTTCCAAGTACAGAGAAGATTCCAGTTCCTGAACTGACGCCACTGACTCCTTTAAAACAGAAAAGAAAAGAGTCAGGTACTGCATTTTTGAAAAGAGTAAAAGTTGCAACACAAACACGTATGGAAGAGACCTATCCTCTACAGTCAAACTATAGAGCAAAGGTTCTTAGACGTAACAATGTTGCAAGCAGCTCAAAAAAAGAGTTTGATGTTCTGGTCCGAAAGTATAATGATAAGTTGCACAAGTTTCGAGATTTTATCGATTATGATGCAAAAGTTCATGGTGGTCAGCCAATTTCACAAAATTATGCAAACTTGCAGGATGTAAGTTTAGAATTCGATGACTCTCTACAAGATCCCAACTTGGATGATCCCTATTTACCTCTGATTACAGCATATAGTTCTAAAAAGTTCAGTGCTAAAAATGATGACATCAGAGCACTTATAAAAAAGACTAAAAAAGCTTATTCGGACTATAAGTCTTGGCTTTTTGTAGTCTCTATAGAAGATTATGATCATGCAGACAAAGTGCTTTTTGCAGACAGAACAGCTACTGCTGTACTCGATGCATTTCAAAAAAAGATGGGTATTCCGGAGAGACATACTATAGTCTTACGCAATCAAGAGGCTACAGGTACAAACATCTTACTTGCGTTAGAAGCTATGGTAAAACGTATACAGCCTAAAGACACTGTCTATTTTTATTTTGTAGGACATGCTATGGCAGGACCTTCAGGTAAGAACTTTTTGCTAGCATATGATGGTTCTGTGGACATGATGAGTCGTGAAGGCCTTATCGGTATGAACCGTATCTATAACACCTTTCAGCGTTCAAAAGCGAGTCGTACATTTGCTTTTATAGATGCAAGTTTTAATGGTATTACTGATGGTATACCTCTTAAAAAAGGTGAAAGGTTTACTGCACCAGTTAAGAAGACCAAGTACCATAAACGTTTGAACATTATTAATGCTTCACACCGTGATCAGATGACCAATGCTTATTTTTCAAAGGGCTATAGACTCTTTAGTTATTTTCTCATTAAAGGTTCTCTCTCAGAGAAAAAACAAGATGCTGGAGACATGTTTGATACACTTCAAAAAGAGATTATAAAAATCTCACAAAGTTATGGTCCAGACTTCGTTCAAGAGCCAGAATTTTACGGATATCGCAACCTTGCGATGCAGAAGTAGGTGATGATGAAGATGATTAACAGTGCGGTATTTGCATTTTTACTTTTGGGTGTGACACTCTTTTCACAAGATGAGATTATTAAAAAAGATGGTATCGAGGTTTTAGATGAAGAGAACAACAGCAGTTATGTGAAAAGTGAAGAGTATAACTTAAGCGCCGAGTCTGACTTTTATCTTGAAGCTGCGTTACGCGACTACTCTGAGCTTACTGACTGCGAGGAAGATGCAAAAGATCAAATGGCAGAAGAAGCGATGGCTACAGTTGACCTTTGTCCTACACGTAACATCGATATACGTTTAGGTCACCCTATAGAGATCCAAAAGGTAAAGGTGACTAAACGTAAGTTGAGTAATGATGAGTGTATGGTAGAAGCGACGTACACCTTGAGCACTTTACCTCCTGAAGAGATGGCAGAAATAGATGCGGTCTGTCAAGACGAGTATAATAATTATGGTGCTTCACTGATGTTACAAGATGGTTTATGGCAGGGAATACAGTTGAACTTCGGTGTGGGTTATTCTGAAGGTGGGGTTGCTGATATGCAGCTTAACAGTGAAGGACAAGTTTTCCATTACAAATACGTAGGCGCTCCAATGATGACAACAGATGCACTTTATATGTATAAACTTCCTGTTGCCAACCTTTATGTACTTGGTGGTGGTGAGTTGGGTTGGGTGCTTCCTCAAGCAGATACAAAACTACCAAGTCTTGCAGAAGACCCCGTTTCTGATGGGGGAAGCCCTTATATCTTTCGTGTTGGTTTTTTTGGTGGTCTAGGCTACCGATTTTTTATGCGTTATGATGTACAAGCGCAAGTGGGTTACCAGTTTCAGTATCTCTACCGCACACTTAAAGGTGGTGACACTTATAATGGCTACGAAAACAACCTAATGTTTGCACTTAAAGGTGCGTACCATTTTCATGAAAACTTTGCAGTCTGGGTAAAGATGAAGAATAACACTTCTTCATCTATTGCTTTAACAGGTCTTACCTATGAGTTTTGGGATTAATCTACTCCAAATCAGATAACGTAAATATGTCATTAGCGTGACATATTCAAACTTTTCTTCTCACTTTAATGTTTTAAAAAACTTTTTTAAACTTATAGAAATATAATGTGTTCTACTATTTTTCTATCAATCTAGGTATAAATACCATAAACAAATAGTTAAAATAAGTATAAAATATAGTTATTTCTAAAATTGTGTAGTATTGGTTTTACTTATCTAAAAACCCCATTATTTATCAGGCTTTTAGTAAATATATGCGATATTAGTATATATTACATCTATTGACCAGTCTTGTATTTTGTTTTACATCCATGATTTTGGTCCGATAGTAATAAAAGGAAAAGCATTGCAAACTACAAAAAAATATTTTTTATACATACTACTTGTTTCAACGGCACTTCTGTTTACCGCTTGTGGAGATGGTGAGACAAGTTACAGTCTGGAAGATCTACAAAAAGCAGTTGAAAAAGAGAAAAATAGTGTTGATGTCAAAACATCACTTGGACATCTTAAAGATAAATATGCAGTAGATATGGCTGAGAGTACTGTTGTTATAGATGAAGACCTGTCAGACAACATCGTCTATACTGTTGAGAGTGATAAGTTTGAGTTAGTAGATGGTGTTTTGTATGTTAAGGCTGACGCGTCGGTAAGTTATGGAACCTATGAAGTTATTGTAACTGCTACAGATGCCTTGGGTGAGAAGACACAAAAGAAGATCACTATAGTGGTCGTACCAGACATTAATCTGCTTGCTCCTTCGATTATCACAAGTGTTGTTAATATTTTGGAAAATACAACCGGTGAGAAGCAGATAGTAGTAGAAGCACTTGGTAAAGGCAAAGTACACTCTTTTGTCTTCACTGGTGGTGTCGATGATGGCAATTTTACTGTTACTAAGGATGGTCTGCTTTCTCTAAAAAGCAGTATAGACTATGAAGATCCAAATGCTCAAAAAACTTTTAGTATACAACTTCAAGCAGTAGATGATCTTAACAATGCCAGTACGGTCCAAAGTATTACTGTTAATATTATTGATGTAGATGAAGCTTATCACTTTACGTCTCAAAGTAACTTTACTGTTTTAGACAACCACAGTGTTGTAGGTAAAGTACTAGCACTTGCCAATGATGCAAGTATGCCAGATGCTGAGTATAGTTTTACTACACCTACGACTGAGTTTGGTATAGGGCTTACCTCTGGAGAATTACGTTTTGCAAATGCTCCTGTCTATCATGAAGATGGTACTAATAACACTTTTACTGTAAACATCACAGCAAAAAATGCTTTTAATGGTTCAGAGACACAGAGTGGTGTGATCACTATTGAGGTCGTTCCTGATTATACTTTAATGAAACCTATTATTGATGGTTATGAGACCCCAGTCACCACTATCCCAACGGTATCAGACATCGTTCATGTGAGAGCACACTCTCAAGCACCTGATGGTAATGTTACTTTTGCACTCTCCGGTGAGGATGCTCAGCTTTTTGAAGTCGATGTCAATGGTAATGTACGTTTTAAGAGTGTTGAAGATTTCTATAACCCTAGAGATGTAGATGGAGATAACAGTTTTCATTTTGTTGTCGAGGTGACAGAAGATTATGGCAACATGGAGCCGACACAGCTGATAACAGTTAATCTCAAAGAAGATCCAGCAAAAATGAAGCCTGTGATAACAACAGATACTATAGAGATCGTTGAAAACAGTTTAGGACTTGAAAAGATAGACTTTGAGACCTTGGGTACGGGTGTTGTCTCTGAGTATATTATTGTGAACACAAGTCAGTCTCTGACTTTTAACTCTCCATTTAAATTTGAAGATGGTTTTGTAAGCTTTAAATCACTAAAGCCAGACTTTGAGACAGAACCTACATACGAGGTCTCACTTCAGGTTAGAGATGACTTAGGAAACTTGAGTGCTGTTAAAACAGTAGCTGTTAACATTAAAAATGTAGATGAAAAGTATACCTTTACATCAAATACAAGTTTTGCTCCAACAGAAGGTGAGACTGTGGTAGGTACGATTACGACAACACCTAAAAAAGCAATAGCAGACGCTAATGTTATATACAGCATTAAAAGTCAATCAGTTAACAAGTTTAAAATAGATGCACAGACAGGTGTACTCTCTTTTATAACGGCATCTAATTTTAATGATACCCTTCAAGATTACAGTGTGACGATCAATGTGTCCAGCCAGTATAATGGCTCTTTAACAGAGAGTGACCCTATCATAGTACGTGTTCTGCCACTGACGAGAGCGATAACGTTTGATCCTCAAGATATTGCTGTACTTCCAGATACAATTGGTACTGTATCAGTAAACATTGTAGCAACATCTGCAGATCCATCTGCAACCATAACTTATGCTATGCAGTCTGGGAATGATGATTCTATCTTCTCTATAGATTCAGGTTCAGGAAAATTAGACATTACAGTGCCTGCTTATAAGTGGAGCAGTGATCCTGATGACAACGTCTATCGTGGTGCCGTTGTAGCTTCTGATCAATACGGCAACTCTAAAGTACAGCAGGGTGAGATGCATGTGACCACCAGTGTCAATGGTAAACCATACTTCACTTCAGGTGACTTTACGATTGCAGAAAATGGTACAGCAGTAGGAACAGTCGTCGCTACGTCAGATATACCGAGCCATCCTACATTAACTTATAGCATTATTGGTGGAGCTGATAGCGGTCTCTTTACCATAAGCAGTAGCGGTGTTCTTAGTTTTATTAACATTGCAAATTATGAGTACAAATCAACATACAGTCTTAAAATTCAAGTAACAGATGAGATCGGTCATCCAGACAGTGTCACGACTCAAGATATTACTGTTAATGTGACTGATGTTGCTGATGCGCCAACTTCTATAAGCTTTGATACTGGTCTGACAACAACAGCTAGTGATGGTTATAGAAAAGGATTTATAATATATGCCTATTATTCAACTGTGAGCTATAGACAGCTTGCCGCAACACCATCGCCATCTAATGGTACCTTGCATTATAGTATTGTCACCAATCCAAATGCATCGATTTTTAGTATCTCTGATAGTGGAAATTTGAAAATAGACGCTCCTTATCATAGTGGTGGGGATTATGATTTAACAGTTCAAGTCAGCGAAGATAATGGTGAAGTTTCTAACCAAGTCCTTAGAGTTACAATCATAAATGATTGAGTTTCTGATATAACTTAAATTCATGAAAACAACCTATATAAGGCTTTATATTCTAAGTTATTAATACTGGCTGTATTAAAAGTTGATCTGCTCAGTATTTGCTTTACTTATGTTGTAAACCTGTAGGATTAATAGGACTTTTAGCCAATATATGCGATATTAGAAGTAGCTAGTAGGACTAGACAACAGTAGTTGATCAGTTTCTATTTATGTTCTAAAGGAACTTTATGAAAAATTTTAAACATATATTAATAATATTGACTTTGATCCTTGCAACACTTACTTTTAGTGGTTGTGGAAATGGAGAGACCAGTTACAGTCTTGATGATCTGCAGATGATCATTGATAGAAACAGTACTCAAGAAGACCTATCAACAGCATTTAAAATAGACAGTGATCTTGTTACCAATCCAAATGTCTTTGTTGATTTAAACAAGTCTGTGACTCAGATTCAAGTGAAAAACAGTTCGAATGATCCTCTTGTCTATAGACTCAGTGGTGCAGATAAAGCATACTTTCGCATCGATAGTAATGGAAGTCTCTACTTTGTGAAACTTCCTTATTATTCACCTGCTGAAGATGCTAATGGTGATAACGTATATGATGTCACTGTGACCGTTCAAGACGGATTTGAAATTATTAGTGTTGATCTCAACATAGAGATCGTTGAAAATGCTCAACGTGTACGTCCTGGTATCGTGACCAAGCGTGTGAGTGTTTATGAGAATAACACCAGCGCGATACAAATTCAAGCATCATCTGGAACAGGTGCTGATATTAACTACTATCTTGAACCAGGTTTTGATGAAAGCCTTTTTACACTTGATGAGACTACAGGTAAGCTCTCTTTTGTCTCGACACCTGACTTTGAGGCACCGCAAGATGGTGATGGAGATAACATCTATCATATCAATGTTCAAGTGGTAGATCAAACATCATATGCGAACATGACAACACAAGAGGTAGTCGTAGAGATCTTAAATATAAAAGCTCCCACAAACTTGGTTTATGGAGCGCATATATCTGGAACTATAGAAGATATTAATCCCACTATAATTAAAGTTAAAGATGGTGGTTATATATCTAGTACAACATATCAAATACATTTAAATGCTGATGAAGTTACAGGTTATACACCACTTACTTATTATAAAATTAGCGGTGATAGTGATTTTACAATCTCTTTTGATGGTATCTTAACAATTAAAATCAAGTCAAAAACTTCTACAACATATCCAATAGACGTAAAGGTCTGTGCCGAGTATGACAGTTGTAATACAATGCAACTCTCTGTAGAGATATATGATTAAACAAAGAAAGAAACTCATGATAAACTTAAAGACCTTAAGTGTGTATACCACGCTTTTTATGTTGTTTTCAGGCTGTAGTAACGGCGAGACGTCGTACTCTTTAGCAGATTTGATGCAAATGAATCAGAGTGAAGACAACACGACTACAGAGGACACTACTGTCCATCAAGATAAGATAAAGTACGGACTTTTTTTAGATGCAGCGGTTGAAGGTCTTGAGTATCGTAATGAAAAAGGTGAAGAGAATGTGACTACAGAGGGAGGGCGTTTCTCTTATGTGGGTAACGAACAACTTCACTTTCATGTAGGAAAACTTGAACTGGGTTCTAGTAACGGCCGTTATATTGCGACACCTAGAGAGATGGTGAAAGGTACCAGCTTGTTAGAAAGTCCAGTGATCAATAATCGTGTGAGACTACTGTTGGCACTTGACAGTGATGCTGATCGTTATGGTATTCAGATCGATGATACCACAAGAGCTACAGCTGATCTGTGGCCTACTAAAGTTGACTTCACAAAAGAGGCACTTGCCTTTTCAACTGAGGTAGAGAGTGCAACTGATGGATACATTACACTTTTACCTACTGCCTTAGATGCGAAAAATCACTTGATAAAGACACTAGAATGTGCTTATAGTGGTGCTTACCAAGGTGCATGGGATGTTCCAGACACTAACACAAGCAGTGGCTATATAGGTGTGATGGTTCGTGCTGATGGTGGTGTTGTTGTGATGGGAGACGGGCAGACGATTAAAGACAAAAGCGATAACGATCAGAACAACAGCGTGATGTATGTTATCGGTCATGATGATGTTGAGAAAAAAGAGTATAGCTTTGACAATAATATTTTTTGGTATTATGATAGATCAACACAACAACTAGAAAGTGGTGATTCTAGTGTCTCTATATCTGGAGTAGGTAAGCACGTCTCTTACAATATCATCGAGGGAAGTTTCGTTCAGGACAATCGTACGGGATCTTACAGAGCATATAAAAGTGATGCCACTAAAAATGCTGCTTATCGTTTTACAGGCTTTGGAAACATGTTCTCTCCAGATATCAATTGGACTGTAGGTATGATTATCATGGACATCGATCCAGATGGAAACATCAATGGTAAGATCCATGATGTACGAGATACCATGGCACAGCCAAAATTATCAGGAAAAGTTGATTTTAATACAGGTAACATGAATATGACGGTTTTGATGCCTGGTAACACTTCATATGTCACAGGTACCATCACTTTCGATGAGAACAGAACACAGTCTGTCCTAAGGTGGCATGATCAACATAATACGGTTCAATATGGAGAAGTTGTTATTAACGGGTGTCAACTACGCGCGATAAATAGACCTTAAAACGTTATATGAAGGTTTGTTAAGTGTCAAAGACCCCTTATTTAAGTGTAACCACACTTTCTTTACTCTTTATTTTTGTATTTATGGGACAGTACTTTTATACTCAAAGTCCTTATGATCTACATAAAGAGGCCATTCTAATGGAACCTTCTGCTCTCTTTCCTTTAGGTACAGACCGTTTAGGAAGAGACCTTCTAGCACGTCTTATAGAAGGAGGTAAGGTCTCTCTGCTTATAGGTATAGGTAGTGCCTTCATTGCTTCTTTTGTAGGACTGATGTTAGGGGCAACAGCGGGTTACTTCAGAGGTCGGGTGGACAAGGCTTTTGTGGTGATGGTGGATCTCTTTTTGACCTTTCCTACTTTCTTTTTACTTCTGGCCTTAGTAAGTTATATTAATGCTTCTGTTTGGGTACTTATACTCATTATCTCAGTGACAGGGTGGATGACAACGGCGCGACTCATACGCTCTGAAAGTTTCTCCATCACCTCCCAACCCTTTATTAAGATCTTAAATATCGCGGGGGTTCGCAAGACAAAAATACTTTTAAAGTACTATGCACCACTTCTAGCACCCATCTTTTTTGTAAGTTTTACTTTTGGAGTCGGTGGGGCCATTCTAGCGGAGTCAGGTCTCTCTTACTTGGGCTTAGGTATCGTTGCCCCTCAGATGAGTTGGGGTACCATTTTAAGCAATGGTAAAGAGGTTCTGGACATCGCGTGGTGGGTGAGTTTCTTTCCTGGTCTGATGATCTTTTTAGTCACATTTTCACTGATGAACATTGCTAACTATTTACAAAACATCAACAGTGGTAAAGAGATACAGAGCTGATTTTAAGAGGGTGACGTTATGAGCACATACCAAGTATGTGCGTTATCTGTAGAAGTCGATTATTGAGTTATAGTTTCTGTACCGTTTTGAATAGGATCGTGAACATTCCAACCAAAGATCTTTCGATACATAACACCTTGAGCAATAAGAGCAAGAGGCAGTGTCCATATCATAGCGATACCTAAGGTAAACAGGCTTAAAAGCATCAGTATCATAATACTGAAGTTGACACCAAAAACAGTAAACCAGTGTGTTGTTACCGCACGTCTTGAAACTTCCATAGCACCCCAAACATCTAGTTTTTTGTCTATGATGAGTGGCATGACAAAGGTGTAAGATACCGCTAGATAAATACCGGGAATTATGAGTAAAATGAGTCCTATATAAGTAAAAACAGTGACAAGAAATGCAGCAAATACTAAAGGCCAGACAATGACATAATAGTCAAAAATAGACTGTATGTTCACTTCTTGGTCATTTGCCTTAGCATAGCCTAAAAGTAAAACACCAACATATAGAGGTACGGTAACGGGCAGGGTAATAAAGCCTATTAAAATATCGGTAACAGCACCAAGCCACATCTGACCAGAATTGTAAAATTTGTCAGCACTGATAAAGAAGTTTATAAATCCGGTAGCGAGTGAAGCTATAATCAGATAAATAAACATACCACCAACAATCTGTAGTTTACTTCCAGAAACTTTTTCCCAGGCTTCGTTAAGCACTTCACCTACAGTAAACTCATAATCACCTGCAACAGCACGTTCCAGTGAACCTTGATCTTCAGACATTTTTTTCCTTGTGATGTAGAGTATAAACTTATACTCTAATTATGTTAAAATTCATCACATATTAACATAAGTTGAATCAATGATACAAGTAAAATCTTCTGGAAATATCATATTAGTTATGGCGGGGATCATAATTATTCTCGGTGCCATGAAAATGGCCTCTGTCATCGTTGTACCCATCCTTCTGGCCAGCTTTATAGCAATTGTCATCTCTCCTATCTATGCCTGGTTACTCGAAAAAAATGTACCCGCACCCTTAGCACTGATCAGTGTTCTTGGTGGATTGATGATTGTGTTTTCATTGGTTGGCGTATTAATTGGCAGTTCTGTACATAGTTTTAGTGGAAACATCCCTGTCTATGAGGAGCAGTTACAGATACGAATGGATGTTTTGACAGGTAAACTGAGCGCTCTAGGTATTACTACAGGTGATATTAGTACTCTATTTAATCCCAGTGCTT
>JALSUN010000169.1 GCA_027061425.1 Helicobacteraceae bacterium | reverse complement strand
CACCAATAAGCTCACGTACGACCATAATATCAACACCGTTGATGATCTCTGGCTTCAGTGAAGAGGCATTGACCAGTTCGTCATAAACCACTGCTGGACGCAGGTTGGCATAAACACCCAACTCTTTACGAAAACGTAGAAGTCCAGACTCAGGACGTTTCTCACGAGGCAGGTTGTCCCATTTTTGACCACCGATAGCACCAAAAAGTACAGCGTCAGAGTTCATAGAACCGTTAATAGTCTCTTGTGGTAGAGGGTCTCCTGTCACATCAAAAGCACAACCTCCCATAAGAAGTTCTTCATACTCAAAGTCAAAGTCACATGTCGAAGCAACTGCATCAAGGACTTTTACCGCTTCATCAATGATCTCTGGACCAATTCCATCACCTTTGATTAAGGCTATTTTATAGTTTTTCATTATTTGTCTCCCTCTGCCACTTCATTGGCTGCATAATTCATAAGTCCACCAGCATTAATAAGTTCTTGCATAAATGGTGGGATCGGTGTAAAGTCATAGCTTTTACCTGATGTTTTGTTGGTAATGGTACCTTCATCTAGATTGATGCTTACGACATCACCTTTTTTAATCTCTGTACTCTCTGGAAGCTCAAAAATTGGTAGTCCCATGTTAAAAGCGTTTCTATAGAAGATACGTGCAAAAGTAGGTGCTATAACAGCAGCAACGCCTGCAGCTTTTAGTGCGATAGGTGCGTGCTCACGCGATGAACCACAACCAAAGTTCTCATCAGCAACGATGATGTCGCCAGGTGTCATGTTCTGTACGAAGGTTGGATCAGCATCTTCCATCACATGTTTTGCCAACTCTTCTGGAACAGAAGTGTTCAAATAACGCGCGGCAATAATAAGGTCTGTGTCGATATCTTTACCGAAATTCCAGACTTTTCCTTCAATCGTTTGCATTGTAAAATCCTATTGATGTCTGCACCATTTCAGTTATGTACTGTAAATGGGCATCTAAATTAATTTTGAGTGCGATTATAGCAAAAAAAGCACCCTATAAAGATGAAATAGCAATACTTTTGATTAATATCATTTAGTATGATACCTATTTCAAAGGAAAGTAAACTTAACATTCTAGAGAATGCTATGTTCATAAATAGTGCCTACAAGTACTACACAATAGTAAATTACAATTTGAAATGAAGTATGTTTTCAGTGAATTTGGGTATAATCCTTTTACTTTTTAAAAACACTTGCCAGGAGCGCATCAACATATGACTGCAAAAGAACTCAACAAATACTTAGATGACACATTTTCTAATCATAAAAGCGAAGACTGTTTAACTTACGAATCTTTAGTAGAGGTGTTTGAAAAGCAACCTACTGCGGCTCAAGCTAAAAACGTTTTGAAGCTTGCACAAAAAAATAAAGTTTGTATGTTTACTGCTTCAGAGCATGCAAAAATGCTTAATAACAAAGAAGCAGCAGCCCGCCTTGCCGCGCAACGTAAACTCATAGACGAGTCTAAAGGCGAAGAGTTTGACATTCTCAAACAACATGAACTTATGGAGTGGTCACGTTCTGACTCTCCTGTGCGTATGTATCTTCGTGAGATGGGGCAGATCCCTCTACTCACTAAAGAAGAAGAGATCGAGATCTCTAAGAAAATCGAATATGGAGAGAGCATTATCATTGATGCCATCTGTTCTGTTCCTTATCTTATAGATTTCATTTTGGACTACAAAGACCCTCTGATTAATCGTGAACGTCGTGTTAAAGAGCTTTTTAAAAGTTTTGAAGACGAAAAAGAGCAAGATGCAGACGGTAATGACATCGAAGAAGACAAGTCAGAAGTTGCTTTAACAGCTAAAGACAAAAAACGTGTTGATGCCGTTGTAACCAGCTTTAAGGCCCTTGAAAAGGCTAAAAAAGATTGGATGAAGTCTACGGAAGATGAGATGCTCTTAGATGCGTCTGGTGAGATGACTGAAGCTTACGTACACTATTTCCTTATCGCAAGTTTCAAGAAAAAGACACTAAAAGAGCGTCTTTTAGACCTTGGGCCAACTTCTAAACTCATTAATGAATTGGTAAAGTCTATGGAGACTGCACTCAAAAGTGATGATGGTTTTGACAAAGAGCTTAAACGCCTTGAATATAAACTGCCACTTTTCAACGACACCCTTCGTTCAAACCACGTTACCATGGTCGAAGAGATCTGTGACTTGACAAAAGAAGACATCGCAGCGCGTGTTCCTGAAGCAACGATGGTAAGCACTTATATGGAGATCAAGAAACTCATCCAGACACAAGAGGCCTCTAAAGGTGGCTTTGACATGGAACCAGAGAAACTTCTTGAGATTTTAGAGCAGATCAAACGTGGTAAAGAGATCTCTGAGATCTCTAAAACACGTATGGCCAAATCCAACCTCCGTTTGGTTGTTTCTATCGCTAAACGCTATACTAACCGTGGACTTCCATTCTTGGATCTTATACAAGAGGGTAACATTGGTCTTATGAAAGCGGTTGACAAGTTTGAGTACAAAAAAGGTTATAAGTTCTCGACTTATGCAACATGGTGGATCCGTCAAGCGATCAGTCGTGCGATTGCTGATCAGGCACGTACCATTCGTATCCCTATCCACATGATCGAGACGATTAACCGTATTAACAAAATAATGCGTAAATACCTCCAAGAAAATGGTAAAGAGCCAGATGTTGATACTATTGCTGAAGAAGTTGGGTTAACTGTAGAAAAAGTTAAAAACGTTATCAAGATTACTAAAGAGCCTATCTCTCTTGAAGCACCAATAGGTAATGAAGATGATGGCCGTTTTGGTGACTTCATCGAAGACAAAACCTCTTTAGCCCCTGCTGATGCGATTTTAAAAGACGACCTTCGTCTACAGATCGAAGGTGTACTTGAGCAACTTAACGAGCGTGAAAAAGCGGTTATTAAGATGCGTTTTGGAATTATGGATGATGAGAGTGACCGTACGCTTGAAGAGATTGGTAAAGAGCTTAATGTGACACGTGAACGTGTACGTCAAATAGAGTCGTCAGCTATCAAGAAGTTGAAACACCCTAAAGTAGGTCGCCGCCTTAAAAACTACATCGAAGAGTAGTCACCATGACCTTTGAGCAGCAATGGATTGAGTATGATTACAACCCTTTTGTCCTGTTTAGCTCATCTGGAAAAGTCCTCTCTCTGAACAATGAAGCACAATATCTTCTAGGCAGTGTCGACAAAAACACTGTTTTTGAGATTGCTACAACGCATGCCAACAACAGTTTTGGATTTAAGACTACCTTTTTAGAGTTAGAGTTTGGCCGCTACCGTTTTTTTGGTATTACCGTGGGTTATGAAAACGAAGATGAACTCGGTATCAGACTCTATCAGCAGCCTAGTGTCAGTTTTGCTGCACCAAAAGCTACCGGTGAACTGACAAATGTCTATACCCTTATCGACCTCTGTATTAGCACCAACTCTATAGGCTCAGAAGTGACTTTCAAAAAGGTATTAGACCCTACCATTCCTGACATACGTCTGCATCCAGATAATTTTATAAAGTTACTAAACAAGATCTATCAAGGCTATGCAAACAGCCAGCAGATCCAAACACGACTTTTTTATCGTGTTGGTGAGCATATACGTTTTGATGATAAGAAATATTCTCTATTTACGATAGAATTTTCTGGAGATGATTTTTCTAAAAAGTATCTTTCTGAAGTAGAGATGATGGCAGAAAACAACAACCTTTACGCCAGTTGTAAAGAGCATGTCATAAGTATAAATATCCCTATGATTACGGACTAAGCTTCCGTTATATCTTCTTGAGCGAAGAGTGCTCGACCCATAAAAAATCCAACAACAATTCCTACTCCAAGTCCTATTAAAAATGGTGGTAAATTTAAAAGCCCATTGTTTTTAAGCCCAATAAATGAGAGTACTAAAATAACATAAGGTACCACTCTAAAGATAGATATCAGTGCCGGTGCACTTTTAGCTGTGTTTTTAATAGTGTTCTTGTTAGCCTTGAGCCGTGCTCTCTCCTCTTTTACCACCTCTTTTAAATCAACCGCTTCACCTTCTTTCACTTCATTTACAATCTCTTCGCTATAAAGATCATATGGGTCATCTAACTTCTCGATGACATCTGTGTCATCAGGGCGGTCTTCAGAGGCTACACGAGAGTCAACAAGACGTTTATAACTATAAGTCGATCCTAAGAGGATTAACACAGAAGAGATAAAGGCCAATTCAAAATTGATGAAGACTGTAAAAGAGTAGAGCCACAAAAGAAGTATGGCCAGTTGCACAGCTAAAAATATTTTAATAGTTTTTTTCACTCTCATCCCAATCTTCATCATCTTCTAACTGCTGTTGGATTTTGTAACGTCCAGACTTACGCATCTCTTCAAACTCATTGTACTGTTTAGAGTAGGCCTTATAGACATTTAAAACTGCCGCAGCAATACCGATACCCACACCAATCCAGAGTGTCCAGGTCAGACCTGTTAGTTTTTTAAGACCAAAACCAAGGGCCACACCAATAAGAACTGCCACCACGATAGAGATACCTAAAGAAAGAGAATCTGCACCTTCGATAATAGGTTTAATACGTGGCTTTTTCTCTTCGTCAGGGTTTACCGATGGGTAAGCCATTACTTTATCTCCGAGAAGATCTTCTGGGCTGCTTTAATAGTGTCTTCAACCATAGCATCCGTTGTTGCTGTTGAGATAAAACCTGTCTCATAGCCAGAACATGCGAAGTAGTAACCCTCTGCAAGCATTGCTGCATGGAACTTGGCAAACAGTGCATGATCAGCCTGAGCCGCATCATCAAAGTTTTTAACAGGATTACTACTAAAGAAGAAACCAAACATCGAACCGCGAACATCAGTTACCATAGCAATGCCATTGTCTGCAGCAGCAGCTTTCATACCTTCTACAAGACGTGTTGCCCGTTCTTGTAAAACAGGGTATAGTTTTGCATTTTGTTTGAGCTTTTTAACAGCGGCCAATCCTGCAGCCATGGCTATAGGGTTTCCGCTGAGTGTTCCTGCCTGATAAACAGGACCATCAGGCGAAAGCATCGCCATCACCTCTTTACGACCACCAAAAGCACCCACTGGCATACCACCACCGATAACCTTACCAAGTGTGATCATGTCTGGAGTGACACCTGTAATACTTTCAGCACCGTGAAGTGTTGCTCTAAAACCACTCATCACTTCATCAAAGATCAATAGCGCACCATTATCATCACAAAGTTTACGAAGTGCATGTAAAAACTCTTTGTCAGCGGGAACAAGACCCATGTTTCCAGCAATAGGTTCGATGATGATACAAGCGATGTCATCAGAGTCTTTAAAACACTTCTCAACAGTAGCGATGTCATTGTACTTAGCTAACAGTGTATGCTTTGTAAAATCAGCAGGTACACCTGGAGAAGATGGGTTTCCAAAAGTTGCCAGACCAGAACCTGCTTGAACCAATAGTGAGTCACTATGGCCATGGTAACATCCTTCAAACTTCACGATGTCGTTTTTTCCAGTATATCCACGTGCCAAACGAATGGCACTCATAACCGCTTCTGTACCTGATGATACAAAACGAATCTTGTCGATGGAGTCAAAAAGAGAGACCACTTCATGGGCAAGTTCTGTCTCTGCTTCGGTTGGTGCACCAAAACTAAGACCATGTTTAACTGCTTCTATAACTGCTGCTTCTATACTCTCATCACGATGACCAAAGATTAGTGGTCCCCATGACTGTACATAGTCAACATAGTCGTTGCCATCGATATCAGTCATGGTACCACCCTGCCCCTCTTTAATAAACAGTGGTGTTCCACCGACACTTTTAAAGGCGCGTACGGGAGAGTTTACACCTCCGGGGATATATGTTTGTGCTTCGTCAAAGGCTTTAGTTGATGCTTCTGTACTCATAAAAATTCCTATTTTCAATTAATAGTGCAATTATAGCAAATGGATGATTGTTTTTAGAGATGTTCAAAATTTTAGTTATTGTACTCACTATGATATAATCACAAAAAATATAATTATAGGCATTTATGAACCGTTCAACTGCAGCTTTTATTATAGCTTTACTCTTTCACTTATTACTAATACTACTCTTTGTTCTTTTAGGATTTTATACACCTAAACCTGCCACTAAAAAAGCTCATGAAAAAGAGCACCGCATTAAAGTCTCACTTAAAGAGAGACCCAAGGTTTCCAAAAATGCCGCGGTTAAAAATAAAGCTAAGCCTAAAGAGCGTTCTGTCATGCCTAAGGGGAAGCAACTCAAAAAAGTACCACAAAAGAAAAAGTTTATAGATCATAAACCCAAACCACCTGTACAACCTCCAAAACCTGTCACTAAAATAAAACCTAAAAAAGTCAAACCAAGTAAACCAAAAGTAGCACCATTACCACCTCAAAAGCCCTATATTCCTCTTAAAAAAGAGCAGTTGGTTAAAAAAGATGTTAATGAGACAAAACCTGTCCCTAAAGCACATAACCAACTCTACTCAATGCTCTCTAAAAAAGTGGACACCCCTCAAAAACAAGAGCGTCAGACCCAATCAACAAAGAGAGAAAGCAAACTACTTTCTAACATTAAAGATGCTTATGGAGAGACCTTTGGTGAGCTCAGTCCGGGAGAGCAGAAGTACATCTTAGATAACCAAGAGATCATGAGACGTATAACACAGCAGGTGCTTAACCGTGTAGGTCGTGTTAACATCCCTAGAGACATGCGGGTCAACAGCGACAATATCGTAGAATTTTATCTCTATCCTAATGGAGACATTACAGATATAAAGTTTATTAAAAAGAGTAATTTTTACATTCTTGATGACACCACTAAAGAGACCATAGAGTATGCCTATAGCAAGTACCCTCGTCCTGAACAAAAAACAAGGATTAGATATAAAGTGGGCTATTATCTACGCGGATACTAAAGGGGACCTCTAAAAGAGCATAGCAGCATATAGGTTCACACCCAGCACATCATTTTCAAGACCTATATCGTAACTCTCTTTTATAAAGTTGACCCGCATCACATTATAGTTTAGACCCATACCAACACTCATGTTATCTATAAATTGATACTCGGTGTTAAGATTCTGGTCCATAATATAACCAGAGACCTCTTTAATGTTTGGAGCTTTATAGTAGTTTAGTTTTGTACTTAAGGACATAAGGTCTATACGGTACTCAACACTTAGTGATTTGAGTATGTTGTAGTGCACACGTGTTCCTATGACAGGGATAGGCGGTGCTATGACAATAGAAAAGCCTTTATCTTTTCCATTTTCACCTAAATATGCTGTCAATTCATAATCAAGTTCTGTACGGTGGATACCAAAAGCCAGACCAAGTTCAACATCATCATTATGGTAAAAAGAGTAGTTATAAAGAAGTTTAAGCACTGAGATGTTGAGATGGGTCTCTACACCTGTACTTAGGTCTATAACGTTGTTTCCAGCCTTAAGTGGCTCACCATAGTGTTTAGAAGAGCTACTTCTTACACCACCATAGCCAAACTCAACGCGGTGGTGTTTGTTAAAACGGTAGTAACCATTAACAGTGACTGATGTTGCGTCTGTCTTCATAGCCAAACGTTTTTGAAGATCAAGAGTAGCACGCTCTCCATTATGATCACTAAGACTAAAGAGTGTTTTATTATCACCCACAATAAAGGCACCAACAGAGAGTTTAAAGGTGTCTGGGAGTGAACTACCAAAGCACAAAAGAGGCGAAAGCCCAAGGGTTACTAAGATTTTTTTCATGGAGACATTTTATAGCAGCGCCACTTAACCACACATCAAAACTTAACAGGTTGTTTTGTGTAATTTTTAATAGATCATATCATTACCCATTTCAATATATTATCAATCACATCTAACATAAATTTAGCTATTATCTGCTTACAATATTTACTAAGGCTTTACCATGATTTCAACTACTAAGTTCCTCTTTTTTACCATACTGGCAACTGCGCTATTTATTAGCGGATGTGAGCAAAAAGATCAAAAGCCCAAAGCTATGACGCTGCCTCCTCTCGCAGTAGAAGCTGTGACTGTAGAGAAAAAGAACTATCCTATCTGGCTGCAGTTCACCGGTAAGACCAAGGCGGTCAAAGACCTTGAGATACGTGCACGTGTCTCCGGACGCCTTCAGAAGATCTATTTCAAAGATGGTGCCTATGTCAAAAAAGGTCAAAAACTCTTTTTGATCGAGCAGTCCGAGTACAAAGCCAAGCTCGATCAGGCCATAGCGAAAAAGCGTCAGGATCTCGCCTCGCTGAAACTGGCCAAGGCCGATGTCGAGCGTTATAAACCGCTGGTCAAAGACGGTTTGGCCCCAAGGGCAACACTTGAACAGCATCAGGCCAAATATCATGAGCTTAAAGCAGCGATCGCTTCAGATGATGCGGCTATCGACAATGCACGTTTGGAACTCAGCTACACTGTGATCAAAGCACCGGTATCCGGACAGGTCAGTGCAAGACAGGTCGATGTGGGCAACCTCGTAGGTTACGGCGAGTCCACACTCTTAACTACTGTCGTCTCTACTGATGTGATCTATGCCTACTTCAGCCCAAGTGAGTCTGTAGTACAGCGTATCTATAAGTTTCGCTCACGCAAAGAGCTTCCGGCATTTATCGAGGTGCGTGGTCAGGGTGAGGATGTCCTTAAACGTAAGCGCCTTTATGGTGTCGTCGACTTCTCCAACAACACTGTCGATCCTCTGACATCGACCATCTCCATGCGTGCAACCATCGATAATGTCGGTCATGCAGTCTATCCGGGTACCTTTGTCTATGTCAACCTCTTTGTCACCGACAAGTTCAACTACATCATGGTACCACCACAGGCGATCTTCGAAGATCAGCTTGGGCGCTATGTCTACACCGTCGACAAAGATAAGAAGGCACAGCGTACCGATGTAACGACCAACCTCTCAACACGCTATTATGTTAGTATTTCAAAAGGTCTCAAAGATGGACAGCAAGTGCTTATTTCCGGACTTATGAAACTCAAACCCGGACGTGATCTCAACGTCACCGACGTCACCGAGACCAAAGGGATCATGGCTGTCATGAAGAAGAACAACCTTATTCCTGATCTGGAAAACAAGTAGATGTTCTCCGTCACATTCATCAAACGACCCATCTTTGCGATGGTCATCTCTCTACTCATCATCACAGGGGGTCTGGTCTCCATCTATGTCCTTCCCATCCAGGAATTTCCTGATGTCGTTCCGCCTACAGTAGAAGTCACAGCTACCTATACCGGTGCCAACGCCTATGCTGTAGAAGAGTCGGTAACCCGTCCGCTGGAAGACAAGATCAACGGGGTACAGGGTTCTATCTATATAGAGTCTTCAAGTACATCTGCCGGTGAGTCGAGTATCATGGTCTATTTTAAACCTGGTTACGACCTCGACATCGCAGCTGTCGACGTTCAAAACCGTGTCTCTATGGCGACTGCGGCACTGCCTGCCGAGGTTAGGCAGCAGGGTGTCATCGTCGACAAAAGGAGTCCGAGTATCGTCTGTATGGTTGCCATCAACGGTGATGAGCGTTTCGATGATGCCTTCTTGTCCAACTTCATCAACATCAATGTCCTCGATGAACTCAAGCGTATTCCCGGTGTCGGTAAAGCACTCAACATGGGTGAAAAGAAGTACGCCATGCGTATCTGGCTCAACCCCGACAAGATCATGGCCCTCGGTCTGACACCCAACGATGTGATCAACGCTATCAAGTCACAGAACAAACAGGCATCCATAGGTAAGATCGGCTCCGCTCCTACCTATAAGGATCAGCAGATCGAGTATGTCCTTACCGCTGATGGCCGTCTCAACTCCGTCAAGGAGTTTGGAGAGATCGTCATCAAGTACAAAGAAGATGGTTCACTCGTCTATCTTCGTGATGTCGCCAAGATCGACTTGGGTGCCGAGAAATATGACTGGAACGCTGTGCTTAACCAAAAACCGGCCGGTCTGATCGGTATCTACCAGCTGCCGGGCAGTAACTCTCTTGAGATCCGTGAGCAGGTCGGTAAGGTGATGGAACGTCTTAAGAGCCGTTTTCCAAAAGGTATTGAGTACTCCATCCCTTATGACACGACCAAATACGTCAATGTCGCTATAGACAATGTTGTCGTCAATCTTTTCACAGCGATACTGCTTGTCATCATCATCATCTATATCTTTCTGCAGTCTTGGCGTCCAACAGTTATCGCCGCTGTAGCCATTCCGGTCTCGCTGATCGGAACCTTTGCCATCATGTATATCGCACCGGGATTTTCTATCAACTTCCTGACCCTTTTTGGTCTCATCCTGGCCATCGGTATCGTCGTCGACGATGTCATTCTTGTAGTAGAAAATGTCGAAGTCCTTATGTATAAAGAACCGGACCTTACCATGCCGCAGGTGGTCAAAAAGTCCATGATACAGCTTATCGGGCCCATCATCTCGACCACACTGGTACTTGTCGCCGTCTTCATCCCTGTCTCTATGATGCCGGGCATCGTTGGTTCACTCTACCAGCAGTTCGCGCTGACCATCTCTTTTGCCGTGATAATCTCTTCACTCAACGCGCTGACCCTTTCGCCTGCTATCGCTGCTATCATCATCAAACGTCGTGGCAAGGATGAAAAGGTCTTCAAAGGGTTCGAGCTTTTTGAAAAAGGATTTGGCTGGCTGACAGACCGCTATACATCTCTTATCACCCTGCTTATCAAGGGGCGTTACGCTGTTCTTCTAATGTTCTTTGGTGCTTTGGGACTGCTCTACTTTATGTTCGCCACGACACCGACAGGTTTCGTTCCGGCAGAAGACAAGGGTGCCTTTATCGTCTCTATCAACCTCAAACCGGGCAGCTCCATCGAACGTACAGTGCAAGTGCGTAAAGAGGTCGAAGCCATTGTCAGTAAGATCGACGGTATTACAGACATTACAGTCATCGATGGATACAACGCGATCACCAGTACCCTCGACAGCAGTGCGGGTACCTTCTTCGTCACTCTGAAGCCGTGGGAAGAGCGTACAGCTCCCGGTATGGATGTCGACAGTATCATTAAACAGGTCTTTGCCAAAACAGCCTATATCGGTGATGCCAATGTAGCCGCCTTCAACCTTCCGGGCATCCCGGGTCTTGGCTCTGTCGGTGGCTTCGACATGCGTGTTCAGGATTATCTCGCCAGCGATCTCGAAACCTTCATGGCCTACGTCAACGAGATTATCAAGCGTGCCAACGAGGATCCGCGTGTGGGTCGTGCTTTTACGACCTACAATCCAAAGTACCCGATGTACCGCGTCGATATCGACCGTAAAAAAGCGAGTGCTCTGGGTGTAGACATCGCCACACTTTTTGGAACGATGCAGACCTATCTGGGCGCTTTCTACATCAACGACTTTACCAAGTTTGGTAAGGTCTTCCGTGTCTTTGTTCAGGCAGACAAAGAGTTTAGAAGTGACAAAAGTGACATCAACAAGCTCTGGGTCAAAAATGTTCATGGTGACATGGTCCCTATGTCTGCTCTGGTAACACTCAAAGAGGAGCTGGGACCGCAAAATGTCGCCCACTACAATCTCTACCGTTCCATTCAGATCAACGGTGCAGCAGCACAGGGGCACAGTTCGGGTGAAGCGATGAAGGCTATGGAAGAGATCGCTGAAGAGGTCCTTCCCAAGACCTATGGTTATGAGTGGTCGGGGATGTCCTATCAGGAGAAGATCGCTGGCAATGGCCAGATCGCTGTCTTTTTCTTCGTGACACTGGTCGTCTTCCTGGTACTTGCTGCACAGTATGAGTCATGGATCTTGCCGTTGATGATCCTTCTCTCTGTTCCAGTCGTTATGATCGGTGCGCTGGGAGCCCTTACTCTTGCAGGGCTGCCACTGAACATCTATGCACAGGTAGGTCTGGTGCTGCTCATCGCCCTCGCCTCCAAAAACGCCATCTTGATCGTCGAGTTTGCCAAAGAGTTGCGTGAAGAGGGTAAAAGTATCATCGAGTCCGCCATACAGGCGGGACGACTTCGCTTTAGAGCAATTATGATGACCATCCTCTCTTTTGTCTTTGGTGTTCTGCCACTCGCTTTTGCGACAGGTGCCGGTGCCGTTACACAGATGTCTATCGGTGTAGGACTGCTCGGCGGTATGCTCGCAGCAACCCTTGTCAGTACCCTGCTTGTTCCTGTACTTTATGTACTGCTCGAGACCATGCGTGAAAAATTTGTCAGTGTCGAAGAAGAGATCGCTAAACGGGAGTCTATATAATGATAAGAATCAACAATTCAATGCAGGGAGGCACTAAATGCTGACTCGTAAAAAACTACTACTATTACCACTACTCTGTCTCTCACTCTATGGCGAGCAGTACAACATTGATACCTTGATTGAAAAAGCGATCTCAAGTAGTCCTGATCTTAATGTCTCCAGAAACAGCTACCAGATCTCGCAACAGCGTTCCAGTCAAGCCGATGCCGATTATCTGCCACAAGTCGATCTTTATGGTGGAGCTGGTGTCGTCGGGGTCAAAAGCGATGTTGCCAGTGGTGACGGAAAACTCATCAGCGGAAAGATCACCGCTTCACAGCTTATCTATGACTTTGGAAAGACCGGTGGCAATATGGATATCTACTCAGAAGAGTCCAATGCCAGTCATGCCCTCTTCCAGCAGAACCTTTTAGACAAGGTCTATGCAGTCAAACATGACTACTACGATCTCTCTCGTAAAGCCCTACTCATCAAGGTTTATGAAGAGAACGCTAAGTTAACGGAACAGCAGCTAGAACGTGCAAAACGCTACTTTGATGCGGGTATTAAGACCAAGATCGATGTCTCTGATGCCAATGTGCGTCTAATCCAGGCTAAAATAGAACTTGAAAATTCCAAGTATGATCTTAGACTGGCTTATGTCACACTCAGCAAGACCATAGGCAACATGGATGACTCTCTCGTCGATCATGTCTACTTCCAGGATATAAAAGTTGCAGAGGGGCTCTATGACATGCTCCCTAAAGAGCAGATGAGTGGAAAAGAGTTGGTTGCGTTCGCTTTTGCCCATCGTTATGATCTCAAGAGCTACGAACACAAGATCAAAAGTGCACAGGGCAAAGTACGTAAAGAGAGTGGTGATTACTTTCCGGGGATCTATGTAGCCGGAGATTATCAATACAACAGCGTTGACCAGGCACTTCAGCTCTATGTGCCTGAACAGCAGTGGAACGCCAATATCAATGTCAAATGGAACCTCTTTGGCGGTTTGCGAACACAAGCAAAGACAGAAGAGGCCAAGTTAACACTCTTACAACAGCATGCCAGTTATGATGATGCAAAACTGAAGATCGTAGAAGAGACCAGTAATGCTTTTATAAAACTACTTAAAACGGACTCAAATGTAGAGCTCTCCGAAGAGTTGGTTGCGGCAGCAAAAGAAAAATTTGGTCAGGCACAGCAGCGTTATGAACATGGCCTTTCTGACTATATCGAGCTTCAGGAAGCTCGTTTGGGTTATATCAACGCTACCGCAGACCTGGTTGTAAATTTTTATGAGTACTACATCTCATTGGCAGCACTTGACCGTGCTATAGGTAGATAACATTACAAAAAACTTTACTCGTATAGGATTTTACCTATACGTGATGATCAATTTTCCTTCAGACTTGTCTCTTTAGACTTCAACACTCAATTCATTACCTGTCAGCATACATAAGACTCTTTACTTTTTAAATGCTTTAGCCACCATGGCACCTGACATTATCGCAGGAGTAAATCCACCACCGATCACCCATGCACCTACAAAATAGAGGTTATCAAGTTTGTCAGAACTGCTCTCTGGTGTCCTGAAAAACTGTGAGGCAGTTGGCGCAAAACCATAAGCGGTTCCAACAGGTGTCTGAAGGTACCGTTGTACTGTTTTAGCCGTACCAAGTTCAGCGTACTCTACAAGTTCACTAATACCAGGATAGTCTTTTTCCAAGTCAGTGATAAGTGCTTGTGTTAGCGCCTCTTTTTTAGCTTTATAAGCGTCATCATCAAGCCCCTGCCAATCTTCTATGTAGTCCACACCACAAATAGCACCTAAACTCTTTTCATCCTCTGTTAACCCAGAATCTACTTGAGAATAATCTACAAACACTTTTGTCCGTTTTTCTATGGGTTGAGAGAGAGAATTTTCATAAGCATCTAAAGAGTCAAACTGACTAAAGTCAAAAGAGGAGTAAGCCCCTGTTCCATAAACAGTTTTTATGTTTTGACTAAAACCAAGGTAGAGTGTGTAAAGTGAAACACCTAATGTCTTACTGTTTTCATAATCTACACCGGCCATTTCATAGGTCTGCATAGGTGAGGCATTAGAGACAACAACATCCGCTTCAAGATTATGGGTCTCACCTTTTTTCTTGTAACTGACACCGGTTACTTTTTTAGCTTGATGTTCAATTTTGTCCACAAAAGCTTTTTTGATAATTTCTCCACCATGAGCGGTAATAACAGATGCTAGGTGGTCAGAGAGTTTTTGGGAACCTCCTTTGATGTACCATCCACCACCACTGTAGTACCCATACTGCGCAAGCGCATGGTACAAGATGCTAAAGTCTTTTGTACTGTCATGATAGTACTGTATGTTGGTACACAAGACTAGTTTTAGCTCTTCATTGTCCATCAGTATGTCAAGTACCTCTTTGAGGGACCTGTTGCGGTTTTTAAAGAGTATTCTAAAAGCAAAAGGAAAAAGTAGTTTTTGCCACCATGTAATCGTTTGCAAACGTACATAATCATGGGCGATCTCACTTATAAGTGTAAAATAAGCATCAATCCCTTTTGCATCATCAAAGTATGCTTTAAGTGCTTTTTTTGCGGCATCAATACCTTCAGGCATCACAAATGTTCCCTTGGAAGTTTTTACTTTGAAAAGCTCTTTAGGTTGCACAAACTCTACATGTTCATAAACATCTAAAAAATCAAAGATCTCTTGTTTGGTCTCTTCAAAGGGGTCATCCATCTCATGCAGACCCACTTCTACAGTAAAACCACCTCGTCTTTTAAAGGTTGTTGCAGAACCACCTACAATCTTATGCTGCTCCAACAGGGTCACCTTATGTCCCATTTTAGCAAGCATGGCACCTGCAGTCAGACCACCTAATCCAGCACCTAAAATGACAATATTTTTCATTTTTAACCCTTTAACAGCGCTAAGGCACCTTTATATACAGGCTCATCTATAAACCCATACTTTGCATCGCTAAAACCTGTGATCCCTTTTGCTTCTTGTAATTCAAACTCTTTTACTATGTAACGTGCACGAACGATATCATCCTCTTTAGGTATAAACATGTTTTTTGCTTGTTGTACCTGTTGTGGAGAGAGACACCCCTTAGCCTTAAATCCCATCTGGCTTTCCAAGTCTAACCACTCTTGAAAGCCTTTATGGTCTTGATACTCTTGAAAAACTGAAGAGATAGGTTTAACACCTAAAGCTTTGGCAGTGAGAAGAAACTGTGCCAAAATCTGGTATATCAGTGGATTATGGACATTGATAAGCTCTTGTGGAAGCTTCATGTCAGCAAGGAGGTCCAAGAGTCCAAGATAAAATGCTTTGACTCTGTGGTTAACCTTGAGTGTGGAGAGGTTTAGCCATGCCTCTTTGGTCTCTATGGAGAGATGCACCTCTATTGTTTCATCACACAACTCTAAGACCTTTTGAACATCTTCTCTATTTTTGATTTTAGGAACACGTATGGCATCAGGTTTGAAAGCATTTAAAGCCTCTATCTCTTTATCGCCACCCTCATCTAAAGCATTCACACGCACTATAATCTTTTTATCACACTGCGTTAAAGTACTCAGCGTCATCTTTACTAACTCTAAAGCAAAAGGTTTCATCTCTTTGGAGACACCATCTTCTAGGTTTAAGATGATGGCATCGGTTTGAAGTTTTGGGATTTTTTTTAAATGTTTGAGTTGATGTGCGGAGAGCATCAAAGGGGTGTTATAGTTCTCTGAAGTGTTTTGTATACGCGTCTTTAGTGTTACCAGACGCTTTAACGCTTCGAGGTCTTTAGACTTTAGCGCCTCTTCAATAGCTTGGCTACTTAACATCTTCACGCTCTACAGGATGAAGATAGTTGTAAAGGACCTTAACCTCTTTTGGAGTTAAGTAATAACGTGGCATCCCTTTTTGACGCGCCATCATCGCTGCTACAAAAGCTTCATAGGTCAAGGTGTTAATAGCAGGTGGACTAAAGCTTAACTGCTCACCCTTGTCTTTATAGGTGGCGATAAGCTTACCCTCACCCTTTTCTCCATGACATTTATAACATCCTATACCTCTAGGGTTATGATAAAGCTGAGAAGCATACTCAGCATCTGTTATAAATGAAACTTCAGAGTAAACGCTACTACTGAGTGTTAAAAAAAGCCCAATCACTGTGAACCACTTCATTAAAAGCACCTTGTTATACATTTGGCGATATAATAACGCAATTTTAATGTAGGACTCCTCTAAATGCAGATTCTTGACGGTAAAGCACTCTCAAAAAAGATAGAAGACCAGGTCGCTAAAGGCGCAAAAACACTTAAAGATGAGACAGGGCGCACGCCTGGTCTTGCCGTAATTCTAGTAGGCAGTGACCCTGCTTCTCACGCTTATGTTGGGATGAAGAAAAAAGCATGTGACCGTGCAGGCTTCTACTCTGTAACGCATGAGATGCCAGCAGACATCTCTCAAGATGCCATAGAAAGCACTATTAAGATGATGAACCAAAACCCCAGCATCGATGGTATTTTGATCCAACTGCCACTTCCTGAGCAGATCGACACCACCAAGCTCTTAGAGCTGGTTGCGCCGAACAAGGATGTAGATGGTTTTCATCCGTACAACGTAGGACGTTTGACTACAGGCCTTGATGGTTTTGTACCTTGTACACCTCTAGGTGTCATGGAACTTCTTGCAGAGTACAACATCGATCCTAAAGGGATGAATGCTGTAGTAGTAGGTGCCTCAAACATCGTAGGAAAACCTATGGCTGCCCTGCTTCTCAATGCAAATGCAACAGTACAAGTCACACATATCTACACAAAAGACCTAAAAGCATGTACCCTCAATGCCGATATCATTCTTGTAGGTGCTGGTGTTATAAATCTTATAAAAGAAGATATGGTTAAAGATGGTGCCATCATCATCGATATTGGTATTAACCGTGCGGACAATGGTAAGTTGGTTGGTGATGTTGATTTTGAAAACGTCGCTCCTAAAAGCTCTTACATCACCCCTGTTCCCGGTGGTGTGGGTCCGATGACCATCGCTATGCTGCTTAAAAACACACTCACTGCTGCCCAAGCACACGCAAAAGAGGCCTAATGAAAGAGAAAGCATTTAACGCAGCACATAAAGTGTACCGTTTTTCAAACTCATGGACAGGTACTATCATTATCGTCCTTTTTATCATCTTTTTTGTGGCACAAGCTTTTAGAATCCCAAGTGGTTCTATGAAAGACTCTCTACTGGTAGGAGACCATCTTTTTGCCAAGAAGTTCGCTTATGGTATTCCAACACCACACATTCCATTTTTAGAAATTCCTGTGATACCAGGAACAGATGGTCATATCTATGATGGAGACACACCACAGCGTGGTGACATCGTCATCTTTCGATATCCAAACAACACCGACCTACACTATGTAAAACGTTGTGTTGGAACACCTGGTGATAAGATTGCTGTTCGTGACAAAGACCTTTACCTTCATCCTAAAGAGGGTGACGAGTATGTCAAGATGTTTTACAATGACTTTGAGATTATGGTCTTTGGTGGAGAGTTATGGGTTAAAAACCCTTACCAAAAAGCCCACCCAGGTATCCATCATGACACTAAAATAGTAAACAACGGTCGTTACCCACAACCTATTTTCAACTTCGGTCCTGCACTGGTTGAAGAAGGACGCTACTTTATGATGGGCGACAACCGCGATCACTCCAACGACAGTCGTTTCTGGGGTACTGTCCCTTATGGTCTTGTTGAAGGTACACCTTGGTTTGTCTACTTTAGTATGGATGACAACTACATTATCCGTTGGGACCGTATGGGTAAAACTCCTGCTGATCTTGAGGAGCCTGAACATTTAAATAAAGCTGTGGCAGAGCGTATAGTACAGGACAAAAACGACCATGAACTCTATTGAACTCCTAAAGATCGCTACTGCGGTCATTGCTCTTTTGATCGCTATTATCGGTCATGAGATCATGCATGGTTGGGTGGCTTACAAATATGGAGATATGACTGCTAAAAATGCAGGACGTCTTACCATAAACCCCATCTCTCATATCGATCCTATCGGCTCTCTGCTCGTTCCTGCCATGATGTATTTTATCCCGATGCTTTTTGGCTCTGACGGCGGTTTTCTCTTTGGCTGGGCAAAACCAGTACCCGTCAACATGCGTACCGTGATCAACAATGGTGGTTACAACGCTGCCATCCAGGTCAGTTTAGCGGGTATTACTTATAACTTCGTTTTAGCAGGACTTGCTTCTGTTGCGTTACTGAGTATGTCACAGCCACTGGTCTCTGACTCTTTGGTCTATGTCTTTACTTATTTGCTTGTTATGCAGCTGGTTATCATCAATGTCGTACTTGGTGTCTTCAACCTCCTGCCGATCCCACAATTCGATGGTGCCCATTTCTTAAGCTATCTGGCACTCAAACTCAAGTACAACGCTGTTGCCGAATGGTTTTTCAAAATGGAGCGCTATGGTATGATCATCGTTTTGATCATCCTCGTCACACCGATCAACCAATACGTGTTGTTCATGCCGGTACAGTTTGTACTACACTTACTTCTCACTTAAAGGAAACCTATGAAATTTTACGTTGCAACAGACCATGCCGGAATCGATCTTAAAGACATCACTGTAGAGATGTTACGTTCTAAAGGACATGAGGTAGAAGACCTTGGGCCTTTTTCGAAAGACCGTGTTGACTACCCTGACTATGCTGTTAAAGTATGTGAGGCTGTTCTAGCTGATGAGACTGCACACGGTATCTTGATCTGTGGTTCAGGCATCGGTATGAGTATGTCTGCTAACCGTTTTCACGGTATCAGAGCAGCACTTTGTCATGATGCTTACACAGCAACTATGGCACGTGCACACAACAATGCCAATGTCCTCTGTTTTGGAGAGCGTGTTGTTGGTGTTGGTGTTGCTGAGTCTATTATAGACTCATGGATCGCTGGCTCTTTTGAAGGTGGACGTCACGCAGGTCGTGTTGAAAAGATCGAAGCGATTAAAGGTTAATCATGACACTTTCAACTGAACAACGTACTATTATAGAAGGTGCCATTCGCGACATACCTGATTTTCCAAAACCAGGAATTATTTTTAAAGACATCACCACTATACTCAACAATCCAGAGGCTTACAAAACACTTCAAGACCACCTACGTGATCGTTATGCCTCATATAACTTGGATTATGTTGCTGGCATAGATGCACGTGGCTTTATCTTTGGAGCTACACTTGCACGTGATTTGGGTGTAGGTTTCGTTCCTATCCGTAAAAAGGGGAAGCTTCCTTACACTACGGTCTCAGAAAAGTATGCTTTAGAGTATGGTGTAGATGAAGTAGAGATCCACATCGATGCCTTTGGTGAGACTAAAAATGCAAGAGTCCTTCTTATAGATGACCTTATTGCTACTGGCGGTACGGCCAACGCAGCGGCATCACTCATCGACAAAGTCGGTGCCAACTGTGTAGAGTCTTGTTTTATCATGGGACTTACCTTTCTTGATGGCATCAAAAAACTAGAAGAAAAGACACCTGTTTACAGTGTGATAGAGGTTAACTAATGTACATCCCTTCTCCCTCCAAATTTGACCCCGATGAAAATGGCCACTTTGGTCTTTTTGGTGGTCGTTATGTTCCTGAGACACTTATGCCAGCACTTCTTGAACTCAACGAAGAGTATAAAAAGATCCGTTTTGACAAAGAGTTCTGGGCAGAGGTAGACTACTATCTTACAGACTATGTCGGTCGCCCTTCTCCGCTTTACTATGCTGCCAATATCTCTGAAGAGTTAGGTGCAAAGATCTATCTTAAACGTGAAGACCTTAATCACACGGGTGCACACAAAGTTAACAACGTCATCGCCCAAGGTCTTATGGCCAAACGTCTTGGTAAAAAGAAAGTCATCGCTGAAACAGGTGCAGGTCAACATGGTGTGGCTACCGCGACTATCTGTGCCCTCCTCGGTTTAGAGTGCCAGATCTTCATGGGTGCTAAAGATGTCGAACGCCAAGAGCTTAATGTCTTTAGGATGAAACTTCTCGGTGCTAAAGTTCATGCGGTAGAGAGTGGTTCTAGAACTCTAAAGGATGCTATGAACGATGCCATCCGTCACTGGGTGACTCATGCACGTGACACCTTCTACATCATCGGTACCGTTGCAGGACCTCACCCCTACCCTATGATGGTACGTGACTTCCAAGCCATCATCGGTAAAGAGGCACGTGCTCAGATACTTGAAAAAGAGTCTCGTCTTCCTGACCATGTTATCGCCTGTATTGGTGGCGGCTCTAACGCTATTGGTATGTTCCAGCACTTTTTGGAAGACAAAAAGGTGGAGTGTATTGGCATCGAGGCTGGTGGTCATGGTGTCGGTACTGACAAACATGGCTGTTCACTGTTAATGGGACGTCCTGGCGTACTGCACGGGCAGATGTCTTACCTACTCCAAGATGACGATGGACAGATTTTAGAGGCACACTCTATCTCTGCTGGACTTGACTATCCAGGTATTGGGCCAGAACATGCCTTCCATAAAGACAATGACTCCATCACCTATGACAACATCACTGATGAAGAGGCTTTAGATGCCTTTGTATGGCTCTCTCGTGCAGAAGGCATCATCCCTGCCTTTGAGAGTTCCCATGCAGTAGCGTACTTGAAAAAGCTCAAGGACATAGAAGGAAAACTCATCATCGTCAACATCTCAGGACGTGGCGACAAAGACATGATCCAAGCGAAAGACCTGCTTAACTTCGACTAAAATACCCATATAGCCACACACTTCCCGTCATTCCTGCGAAGGCAGGAATCAACGAGTTCATACCCTCAAATATATTTACAACACCCACATAAAATAGAAGCATTAATTTGTGGGCTCCTGCCTTCGCAGGAGTGACGGCAACAGCTATTCTCCTGTCACTCAACAGCACATCATAGCAATGGTATTGATAGACTTAACAACACCTTCTTACCAGCGATAATTGGCAACAATACTCGCATTTTGAAAATCTTTTCCATAAGCTAAAACAACATTGCCAACCCAGTGACGGGTAAAGTCGTAGTTGACACCAAAGGTTCCTGCCCACTTCTCTGCAGTCAGTCCGACACGACCCTTTAGGTTAGGTGCACCTGCTTCAGTAAGATCAAAGTCAAGATACTCTTTAAGATCCTCATACATACCCCCTACCATCACACGTACCCCATAATCTTGAAAATAGTATCCGACAAGAGGGGTAATAACTGTGACCTCTGTCTGTACATCTGCAGATTTGGTATAAGCCGTGATATACTGAAAGTTAATCGTTGTAAAGTAATTTCCAACGCCACCTCCAAGTGTAGCACCGACACCATAGAGAAGAGAGTTCGTATTAAACGGCTCAAAAGTCTTCTCTCCACCGCCTACACAACCCACAACAGTACAGATAGGGTTAGTGTCCAGAGTCAGGTCTGTAGAGGTATCTGTACCCCCAAGAAAAAGACTTAGATTTAGAAATGGCAGGATCCAAGTGTCAAACTGCAGCATGCTGACCATGGTGACATTTTCATATTTTGAGTTTTCATCAAACTTGTCACTGATGTCAACACCATCCACTACAAAACTGGTCATGTAAAACCTCGTCTGCTGCACCATTGAAATCAATGAGATACCAAAAGCTTTTGGTAGATCATATCCCTCTTTACGAGCATCTTGCCCCAGTAGAGGTAAGGTACGATCCAACTCTACAAATATCGTTTTATACGCTTGATCATTTACAGTGTGTGTTGTGTTCAGACCATTTTCAAGTGTTATGATATCTTTTGACTCATTCCAGTAGTATGTCACCTCTCCGTGAAGCACAGACGTGTATGGTACATCTTGTTTTGTACCTTTTATATTAATATCGCTTTTACTGACCAGATAGCCTTCATTAGCTACAGGTTTTTGAAAGTAGATCACTTTTTTATACTTTTGGACATCAACGCCTTCCATATAAAAAGGTTTGGTGTTGACCACTTCGATCTTCTCTAAGACACCATCTTTGACATAAACCGTTCCCTCAAAATTCTTATAGTACTTAAGCTCACGAGGAATAGCATCTTCTTTAAAGGTAAAATAGATAACATCATAGCCATCACGTTTACCCAAATATTTTAAACTGTTTTGATCATACAGACGTTCTGACTGCAGATAACTTTGAACGCCCATAAGTCGGTCAAGATCCTCTTTCATATCGCTCTCATCATACTGAGACACCTGATTTTTAGGGATCTGCAGACGGATATCGATACCATAACTCTTAAAAGGATCATACAAAAGATTAAAGGTGTGTTTGGTGTGCACCCCATTTATACTCTCATCAACATTGGTCACCATTTTATAACCCACATCTTGGTTAAATGGGGTCACGATAAGGTTAATGACATGAGGGTCAACACCGCGTGATATAAGCGGATCTGTGTTGAAAAGTTTGGCAAATACAGTAGTTTGCAATAATAATAGTAATGCGATTGTTATTAGGTTTTTATTTTTTTTCATTGGTTTACCTTTACTGTTACTATTCCTTCTATTGGTCCAAGTAATTTATCCTCTTTTGCAGTAACATTAACATCACCAACTTTTTTACCTGTTGCTTCATTTTTAGGAGACACCTTAAACCTTAAAATATCAGAATTACTACTCTTCCATTTTACTTTTGTATTTACATTTTCTTCCGCACCATCAGAATATATGCCAATAGCATCAAATTTGATACTACTTCCTACATTTACCGTATTACTGTTTTCTCCAATCACTTTAATACGCTCTAGTTTATGATCTACTATCTTCATTATGACAGAGTCACTACTTGAGCGGTATTGGGCAATAATACTAACATTTTTATTAACTCCGCTATTTGAATGCGTTTGAGCAATAGCAAATGAACCTTCTATAGACATATTAACATCAGTAGGACTATCTGTCGTCCATGTCGCAAATTTTGTAATAGGCACTGGAAAATCAAAACCATCTATTTTTGCCACTGCTATATATTTGCGACTGTTACCTTTAGGCACTTCTTTAAGATCCTCTGGTGAGATACTGATACTATCAATAAGATTCTTAGTCACTTCTAATGGAGTCTCTGACACAAAATCAATGCCATCAATGGTAACGGCAGCCTTTATTATAGTTGAACCAATCTCTAGTAGTTTAGCTGTACCGTTGTTGTCTATGGTAGCTACACTATTTTTTGAACTCGACCATGTAACATCTTTAGTATAGACCTCTCTTGAACCATCAAAGTACTTCAACATCAATTTATACTCAATTGCTTCTTTTTCTATAGGAAAACGCTCTCTCTCATAAGGAATATTTTTATACATAAAAACGATCTTAATCTCATCGATAGACTCCCCTCTATTCTTTTCAAGATCACTACACCCTGCAAAAATAGATGTGATCAACACGCCTAAAAAGATCACAAATGTCATATTAAACTTCATATAGCGCTCCTAAAACTTATAATTGAGGCCAACGTAAAGCCCTAATCCGTAACTCTTTGTCGAGAGTGTCTGTGTAGATGATGTTGTGTATTTTACATCTTGCCAAAAACGGTAAGTATAATCAAAACCTGTCACTACATAAAGTGCTTCCATAGTTTTAAAAGAGATCCCCAGACCGGCAGTAGTTACCACTTCACCGATATTTTTCTTACTCGCCCCATCTATAGGCATAAACCCATATCCAAGCCCCAGTTTTACATAAGGTGAGATATCTTCTTGTGCATGTAATTCTTTGATGAAGTCAAATGCCGTCTCATACAGTGCCTGATTCTTGTTATCAAAAAGAGGGTCATTGAAACGTACATAGTCCAGATGAAATTGGTACTTGAAACTGTCATCTTCACCAAAACCTATTTTGAGTTTTGCCGCTTGTGATTTCTCACGAAGATTGGAGGTCACACCCCCTTTAACTGTCTGCAGCGAACCAGACACATCAAGCCCCATATAGACATCTGTTGCCATAACTGGAGTGAGAAAACACATACCCGCTAAAACTACTGAGCGAAATTTTTTCATTTTATCTGCCCTACATAAATTTTTACTTAATTACAGAAAAAGTACATACGTCTATTTATCCACTTTTTGTATCATTAAATTTAATTTTATTATATGCTAAAGATGCAAGAAAAAACTAAATACGCTTTTAATAACAGAAGAAAAACTCTCCATTGTATATAATCCGCTAAAATGCCATATAATTTTTTATATAGTACTTTGGAGAAACAATGAAACTTACATTATTAAACACCCCTATTATAGACATCACGGCAGACTTAACTGTTATATTTTTTACAGAAGAGACTTTTGAGAACAGTGAACATAAAGAGATACTCTCTAAAACAGGTTTCAAACCGACCCAAGATAACTTCACCATTTTACATGAGAGTGGTTTGGTGGTTTGTGGTGTAGAGAACTATGGTTCTACTGCCCTACGCTCTGCTGCAGCAACTGTGGTTAAAAAAGTAAAAGGGTTTAACTACACCTCACTCAAACTACAGCAGTACTATCTTAAAAATGTTGCTGCGCTTGTTGAGGGCTTTGTGATGGGTGCTTACAGTTTTGAGATGTACAAGTCTGAAAAGAGTGAAAGTGCCTTAGAGGAGGTGATCTTCTCTAGTGATGACTTTAACAATGAAAGTGCAGATTTTACTGCTATGAAAAAAAGTTTTGATGACGCGCTCATTACAGCAACTGCTGCCAATTTCACCCGTGAACTGGTCAACATGACCCCTCAAGACATGACTCCAGAAGTGATGGCAGAGGTTGCAGAGACTTTGGCAACAACCAATGGTCTAGAGTGTGATGTGTTAGATGAGAAAGCTTTAGAGTTTGAAAACATGAACGCCATGATCGCAGTAGGTCGTGCTTCTGTTAACAAACCTAGACTGATCCACCTGGCTTATAAACCAGACAACGCTATTAAAACTGTCTCTCTCATCGGTAAAGGTCTTACTTATGACAGTGGTGGACTCAGTCTTAAACCTGCGGCATCTATGGTCACCATGAAGATGGACAAGGCTGGCGCTTGTGCTGTGCTTGGTATGATGAAAGCGGTGAGTGAACTAAAACTTCCTATTGAAGTACATGGCTTCATCGGTGCTGCAGAAAACATGGTCGATGGTTCTGCTTATAAGCCTGATGATGTCTTGACTGCTCGTAATGGTACAACTATAGAGGTACGTAACACTGACGCAGAAGGTCGCTTAGTTCTGGCAGACGTTCTATCCTATGCACAAGACACTGTAAAGTCTGACTTCATCTTTGACTACGCCACCCTGACAGGTGCTTGTATGGTCGCTCTTGGGCCATATACTACAGGTATGATGGGTCACTCCAACCACCTTAAACATAAGATCTTAAAAGCAACTGCACACTCAGGTGAGTTAGTAGGTTCTCTACCATTTAACGACCATCTTAAAAAGCTTATCAAAAGTGAGATCGCAGATGTCTGTAACATCGCTTCTAAGCCTTATGGTGGTGCCATCACTGCAGCGATGTTCTTAGACAACTTCATCACCGATGAGATGAAACAAAAATGGATGCACTTCGACATTGCAGGTCCTGCCTATACTGAGTCAGCTTGGGATGTCTATGGACATGGTGGAACCGGTGCCGGTGTTCGTATGACTGTGAAGTTTTTAGAGTCTTTGAGCGAAGAAAAAAAGTAGTATAATCAATGGTAATGGGATGTCTATAAAGCATGGGTGTCCGTCTCTCCTGCGAAGGCAGGAGTCCACGAATGTGAATGTCAATAATATTTTGGCAGCATAAACTGTTTGATTCCTGCCTCCGCAGGAATGACGAATTTTAAACTTAAAAGCGACACTGTAAAGGAACACCATGAACTACGAACTCATTATTGTAATTATCGCCTCCTACCTTGTAGGTGTCATAACCACTAAAATGCGTGCTAAGTGTACAGTAAATGACGAAGTAGTCGTCGACAAGTGTCCTTATTCACAAGAACACCACAGTACCCAAAAAGCATAAAAGGCAAAGAGCATGTCAACTACTAATTGTAAAGAGTGTGTGCATTATGAAGTAAAAGAAGAAGAGAATTTTTACTGTAAACTACTAGACGCAA
>JALSUN010000168.1 GCA_027061425.1 Helicobacteraceae bacterium | reverse complement strand
AAGTGCATTGATTCCAAAAGTAAAAGACTCTACTGCTTGTTTTCCCTTATAGGTGGTACTAAACTCAAAAAGCCTCTTTTTTTCAAGCTTCATTTCGTAGCTTTCACCTACACCTATCTCTATAAAAGTTTCATCTTCTGTCCACCTACTATGCCAACCGAGAGTCTGTCCATCTTCAACATACTCTATCTCCATAGACTTATCCGATATCTGTATATTTTCTTGTGAGTTGTTTGTTAGTAAAATAGTTACAGGCATACCCTTCATTAAAAACTGTCTTTTTTTTGTTGGTTTTACTCTAAGTTCTAACATATTAATCCTTGTTTTCTTTTCTATTATAAGGATTTTCTTTTATGAGTACTATAGCTTGAATTTTTTTCATACTATTGGTACTATCTTTAACTTCAAGTTTTATCTGCGTCACCAGGGTTATAGCGTGAGGTTCTTTTGGTCATTCACCTAAAATGGTACTTTTATTGTTCTCATCGTTCAGTAGTAGGGTCTTATATTTCATAGTATTCATTTTTTGTATCGTTTTCTTGTGAATTAGAACAAGATATAAAGAGCAAAGAAATTGAAATAAACAAGAGAGGTGAAAATCTCATTAAGCATCCAATTCTAAAGTGATTATACCATTTTTAAATATTAAAGTACATTTTATTCTGGTAGAAAGTTCCTTAGCTTCCCATAGATTGTTAATACCTATTATTACCTCGTTAAACAAAGATAATATACATAACTGGATCCTGCAATACAATAAGTTTTTATAATGATAACAATAACTTCGTACAGACAGTAAGATAATATTTTTTTATATTTGCTACTTCTTGTAACATTTCAAATTATTAAAAAATATTTATTTTAAATTAATAATAGCATAAGTATATAGTAGATAAATTGTATTTAACAAAATTAAATTTAACCATACATATAATTGTATACAAATTTTATTTTGAATTTTACTTTAACGGAGCAACTTAATGGCACAACTTTTTTCAGACGCATGGATTAACGAATTGAAAGACGCATGGAACAACGACCCTGAGGTATCTAACAAACTTGCAGATATTGAGTTTAGTTCTACAATTACTTGTGGATTTAAGGGCGACGACAAACCTTCTTGTGTTTTTGTAGTTGAAAAAGGAGAAGCTGTTTCTGCTGGTCCATACAATGGTGAGACACCAGACTGGGACATGAGAGCATCACAAGAGGACTGGATGAAATGGGTTCAAAAGCCACTGGGAATGACAGGTATGGGAATCGCCTTTACAACTGGTAAATTAAAATTTGCAACAGGTGATTTTAAAGCAATGATCAAAACACCATCAATGGCAGGACCCTTTATAAAGAGTTTTGCACTTATGAGTGAAATTGGCGCTGAAGCCTAATCTCTAGAGGGGAGCTTCCCTCTGTCACTTCAAACACAACACCCTCTACAAAACATTTACACATATCACTTACTATAACGACAAAGAGATGGTAAGAAGTAAAAAATTGGTAGAAATTTCAAATGCGATGTAAGTTATGTTGAAAGTAAGCACTACGACATACATTAATACATTGAGAGGCGAACTCCAATATAAAGCACATTGGAGTTGCTACTTTTACTTGTCTGTAAAAATAATAAGGTCGTATTGACTTCTTGTAGTGACGAGTGACTTGTCAGGCGCAACAGAACCTTTGTTCTTGGCTATAGCCAACTCATGGCGCAGTTCTGCTATCTCTAACTCCATAGCCTCCATCTGCTCTTTTAATCTTAATGCCACATCAACACCCGCAATATTAACACCCAACTCTCTTGTAAGGCGCAGTATCATCTTGATACGGTCAATGTCTCTTTGAGAGTAGAGACGGATCCGTCCGTTAGAACGAGAAGGTGTTACCAAGTTCTCTCTCTCATACTGACGCAGTGTCTGTGGATGAATGTCCAAAATTTTTGCCACGATACTAATAAGATATACCGGTTCATCATAAGTGTGCATCATCTCTACTCCTTAGATCGTTTTTGGAAGTTTTTCGTCCATCATCTTGACAAGGTCTTCGTCAAGTGAATCTACTTCTGGTAATACGATATTGGCTTTTAGATAAAGGTCACCTTTTGTTTTTGTTTTACGGTTGGTCGCGCCCATCTCTTTAACGCGGAAGCGCTGTCCGTTTTTAGTGTTTTTAGGGATTTTGAGATTGATCTCTTTTTCTAAGGTCTCTATAGCGATTTTATCTCCAAAAAGAGCTGCGTGAAGAGGAACATCAAAGCTTTTTATTAAGTTGTCACCATCGCGCTCATACTCTGAAGAGTTGGCCACTTTAATGTGTAAGATAAGATTACCTTTTTGGCCTTGCATACTCTTACCCTTACCCTTAACACGCATTTTTTCACCATCTTTGATGCCCGCAGGGATTTTAATGTCAAAACTGTCACCTTGAAGAGATACATTATGCTTTCCACCTAAAACAGCGGTAGCAAATGGGATGGTAACGTTAGCTTCAATGTCTAGGTTCACTTGCTGTTGATGACCGCCAAAGCCTCCAAAGCCGCCACCACCAAAACCGCCACTCTGACCTCCGAAGCCACCACCACCTTGGCCAAACATTTGACGTAAGATGTCATCTAGGTCGACACCCTGCCCTTGTCCCTGTGCAAAGTCATGAAAGTTTTGACCACCAAACATCTGGTCACCATGCATGTCATACTGTGCTTTTTTCTCTTTGTCACTGAGAACTTCATAGGCGGCATTGATCTCTTTAAACTTATCTTCTGCACCTTCATCTTTGTTGACATCAGGGTGGTACTGTCTTGCCAATTTTCTATAGGCTTTTTTAATTTCTGCTTCTGTTGCACCGTCACTGACACCTAATGTCTCATATAAACTTTTACTCATAATAATTTCCTCGTACATAATTTTTGATTGTTATAGGCATCTCTAAAAAATCTAAAACTTTTAGAGATACTTTAACGGAATTATAACAAAAAGGTTGAGTGTATGTCAATCAAGTATGATCTATTTTAGAGAAGAATTGATAAATATATGGAAGTTTAATCTGGAATTTATAAAGAGGGGTATATAATGCCGTCCGTTGTCGGGGCGTAGCTCAGTCTGGTTAGAGTACCTGGTTTGGGACCAGGGGGTCGAAGGTTCGAGTCCTTTCGCCCCGACCACTTCTTCTTTTTACAATCACCACTTTTTTAACATTTACTTTTTACTACTATTTGTCTCTACTACTTTTACATCTGTTGTATTGGTCTCTGCCTTAACAGCTACTGTGGTGTTAGACTCTTTTACAACTGCTTTAGGTACTACGACTACAGGTATCGTTGCATTAACTTCTGTTGTATTGCATTCATTTAACTGTGCTTGAAGTGCTGCTATCTTCTCTTCATAACTCTCTTTTTGTTCATCAAGGCTATCTTGTAACTCTTCTACAGTGTCATCCAAGTCTACTTTAGCTTGAACATTAAGACCATACTCATAGACCAGTTCTCCACCCTCTTTTGCTTGATACCCTGTTAAACCAATAATAGCGACAAATGAGACCAAATATACTATCTTAGTCCAAGGCTTTTTAACTGCTAATGTCAATAACTTTAAAAGCAGTGGGATCACAGAGAGGTAGATAAGATAAATACCGATGTTTTTATGCACCTTAAGATGTTCCAAGCCCTCATCGCTCATCAACAGTCCACCATTTTTACCATCGATAACACCCGTACTGTAAACAGCAAGATAGACACCCACAAGCATCACAAAAAGGACATAGACAGAGATAGTCAGTGCCTTGCGTTTGGTAATAAGGTTGATGAGTTCTATCACTAAGATAACGATAGGAAGGACTATAACGAAGTGAACTACTGCAGGGTGAAGTAAAACAGGAATTGCCTCTGAAACAGGAAAAGGAAGAGAGAGTGTTGGAAGTGTCATATATATGCCTTTATGTGTGCTGAAGGATTTTCAGCATTATTATTCACATTATAGAGAAGTCTTGCTAATTTAGTTATAAATCCTATAACGCCAGGTTAAGATGTTTTTCTAAGATGTATTCTAATTTTGCACGGGTCAGAGGTTTGGCCAGATAGTCATCAAGCCCCTCTTCCAAGATGTTTTCTCTATCCCCTTCCATTGCCAAGGCAGTCAGTGCGATAATAGGCATCTCTTTACCTATCATCATACGCTCTTTAATCTCTTGTGTGGCGATGATACCATTTTTTACAGGCATGTCGATGTCCATAAAGACGATGTCAAAATCTTGGTTTTCACATTTACGAACACCTTCATCACCATTAGAAGCGGTAGAGACCTTCATATCATATTCTTGAAGCAAGATAGAGATAAGACGCTGGTTTATGAGGTTATCTTCTACCACTAAGGCGCGAATACCTTTTTGACTTAGCTTCTCTTTGGCAGTGGTGCTTTCATTGAGTTTGAAAACCATGTTGACATGTTCTGAAATGCGTGTCGGAAGCAGCGGCTTGTTAACGACGTAGTCGACCAAATGTGTGGTACGTGTCTGAAGTTTTTCACCCGCATCTAGCACTAAAGTTACACGGCATTTTTTCTCAAAAGAACCCAACTTCATAAGCCATGCAGACTGCTCTTGCGATGCCACAAGGTAGAGCATATCAACACCATCATAAATCTTTTCATCGAGAGAGTGTACTTTTTGAACATTGACACCAAAACTTCTTAGATAGTTGGTCAGTAAGTTGGCATCGTCTATCTTCTTCTCATCAAGTAAAACTACTTTAACACGTCGGTTGCTTACATTTTGGAAACTGTTCTCTTTTTCAGCATTAAAGCTAAGTGTAAAACTAAACTGAGAGCCACGTCCCACTTCAGAAGCGATTTTAAGATCACCCCCTAACAGTTCTACCAGTCCATGAGAGAGACTCAGACCGATACCTAGACGTTCATCAGCTTGATCTCCTGCTTCAAAAGGCTCAGTCACCTTCGTAATCTGTTCTTTGGGTATCCCTGAACCTGTGTCACGCACTGTAAAACCGATAGTACACTTGTCTGTTTCTATCCACTTTAAGAGTCTCACTTCAACAACAACTTTACCCCCACGAGGTGTAAATTTCAGAGCATTATTAATAAGATTGTTCATTATCTGTTTGATTTTTCTCAAATCACCGTGAATGTAAGTTGGAAGTTTCGCCCCAACATAAAATGAGACACTAATGCCTTTATTACGTCCTTCTGTTGTGTAGAGTTGTGCCATCTCTTCCATCTCAGCAAAGAGGTTAAACTCACTGTTGTTCACTGTAAAACGGCCACCTTCCATCTGTGCCAAGTCAAGTAGACTTTCGATGTTAGTCATAAGATTACGAGCAGATGAGTGAATCATGTGGATGTACTCATTTTGACTCTCAGTAGGGTGGGTATGTTCTAAAAGCTCTACAAAACCTAAGATGCCATTCATAGGGGTTCTAAATTCATGACCGATGTTTGCCAAAAACTTACTCTTCATGTTCTCAATGTCATCAGTTTTACTCATAGCATAATTAAGTTCTGAGACATCATCCATCTGCATAAGGTAGAGGTCTATACCACGCTGTTTCAAGATGCGTACTTTAATGTTCAAGTGACGGGTCACGCCAATCTTGTCTAAAATCGTAACATCGTAACCCTCTTCTGCACGGTTGACCTTGATGTACTCAAGCCACATGTCCTCTTCTTCAGTAAAGACCTCTTCAGACTCACTCTCAAAAAGTTCACGAATACTCTCATGCTTATGTCGAAAATCTTCTATATTTTCATAATCAAAAAGGGAGAAAAAAAGTTTGTTCGCACCCAACCAACCACTCTCTTTAGTATAAAACAAAATGGCAGAACCATCAAGATCCAAGACTTGGTAAAAGAGATCTTTACTCACAAACCCCTCTTCGTGCATCGTGCCCGTCAGAGATGTTTTTGGTGAATTACTTGAAAAAAGATTGCTCATAAAAGAGAAAAGGCCCATAATAAAATCCTATGTACATATATGCTAATCATTGTAACAAAATGAGATAAAACTGTTCTAAAATAATCTACTTATACAGTGCTAACGTACTGTTTATGGAGTGATTCATGATAATATACCAAAATTATTATGCTAACAACGAAAGTGAACCTATGAAAAAAGCGACCAAAAAAGAGATACTGGCTATTAAAGAGGCCTTTATGGAACGTTATGATGCAGCGGTAACCGAACTCACCTACACCAATGCCTTTGAACTCGTCATAGCCGTGGCACTCTCTGCACAGTGTACAGACAAGCGGGTCAACCTCTTAACACCTGAACTCTTTAAACGTTATCCAGATGCCCTCTCTCTGGCCAATGCAGATATAGATGACATTAAATCCATCATCAACAGCTGCTCATTTTTCAACAACAAGGCCAAAAACCTCATCTTAATGGCGCAACGCCTCATAGAGGTTTATGATGGCGAGGTTCCTTTAGATGAAAAAGAGTTGGTCTCTCTCGCTGGTGTAGGTCAAAAGACTGCCAATGTCGTCATGATAGAATATACAGGTGCCAACCTTATGGCTGTTGATACTCATGTCTTTCGCGTAGCCCATAGACTTGGTCTCAGTGATGATGAGACAGCACTTAAGACCGAGGCAACCCTCACTAAAAAGTTTAAAACAGAACTCCATGCTCTGCACCAAGGCATGGTTCTTTTTGGTCGTTACATCTGTACAGCCAAAAATCCAAAATGTGACAGTGACTGTTTTTTACAAGAGTTTTGTAAATCTAAAGTAAGTTTTAAAGCGCGATAAATGGCGCTTCAGGGTATGTATTGGTAGTGTAAATACTCATCAATATCTTAATATGTAGACTTTACTACGCATTTCTCAGTAGCCTGGCGGCCACTCTAGACTAGAATCCTGCACCTAACAACAATCTGTAATTATCCGTCTCTAAAGTGTTATCGTTGTGAATATACTCAAACGAAAGTGGTATCGTCATAGAGTTCATAAACAGAAATTCCAAGCTCACTCCTGCTGTTGATTCATTATAAACGGTATGTCCATCTCTAACACTTTTACTATAATCTTTTTGTCCAAAATCCTGTATGTCATAGTAACGGTACTTTCCATACACCACTTCACGCGTCAGTGAGACAGGGAAGGTGAAAAAGAGTATACGGCCATCAAATTGCTTGGTGAATTTGGCTTGTGCAATACCAGCTTGTTTGACGTAACGGGTAAACTCTAAACTTGGCATTACAACAGTTGCCGGGTCTACAAAGAGTGCATTTTGGAAGTTGCTAAACTTGACACCACGGGTCACATCTTTTGCACTACTGGCATTAGGAGAACCACGATAGTAGTCTGTACGCACATACTGCAGTCCCATACCTGCGAACATCTTCCATGGAAGTCCATGAGAGAGTACATAGTTAAAACCACCCGACTTGTCACCTCTATCTACAGCTGCAAAAGCTGCAAGTGCATTGACATAGTCATAATCCACCGCTTGACCATAAAATTCTGTATGTTGCACAGAAGCGGTCGCGACAAGAGGAGAACGCTGGTTGTCATCATAATCTTGGTAGTAGTTCAGCGAAAGCCCTGCACTGTTGTAACCTGACTGAATAGCAGGTAAACCTAAAACGGCAGAGTATCCATACTTTCTTGTATCACGAGAGATATTATTCTCGTGACCATACGTATTTGAAGTAACATTATAATCTCTATAGGTCTTAGGGTCTCCATCAGCATATAC
>JALSUN010000167.1 GCA_027061425.1 Helicobacteraceae bacterium | reverse complement strand
TTTTTTTTAGATAATTTAAGTTATCTGTAAGATATACTCTGTGATTTTTTAAAAACCAAAAACCAAAAACCAAAAACCAAAAACCAAAAACCAAAAACCAATTCGCTATAATTACGTGAATATTTAAACAAGGACTTTTTGTGGCTAAAATAGGGTTTGGTACATATCGTATTAGTGAGCATAATCCTGAGCATATTCAGGCGATTCGTGTGGCGGTTGAAGAGGGTGTTGACCTTATAGATACGTCTACTAACTATATGGATGGGAGTGCTGAGCGGGCGATTGCTTTGGCTTTTCAGCCTCTGCCTCTTAATGTTATTAAAGATGTTGAGATCGTTAGCAAGTTTGGATATATACAAGGCAGTATGTTGCAGAGGGTTAAAGAGGGTGCGCATTTTGAAGAGGTGGTGCAATATGCTGAGCATATCTACCACTGTATCTCGCCCTCTTTTTTGCGTGATCAACTGACACTCTCGCTTGAACGCTTAAATATGGACAGTTTAGGGTGTTATCTTATCCATAATCCAGAGTACTTTTTACTTGATGCCATGAACCATGACCTTGATCTTGATGAGACTCTTGATAGACTATTTGAACGTATTGAGAAGGCTTTTGTCGCTTTAGAAGAAGAAGTACAGAATGGTCGTATAGAGAGTTATGGCGTGAGTTCAAACTCTTTTGCCAAAGATGCTAAAGATGTTGAGTTTTTACCTTATGAAGATCTACTTACCATCGCCAAACGTGCTGCTGTTGAAGCGGGTAGTGATAAACATCATTTTACAACCATACAACTGCCTATCAACCTTTTAGAGGAGACAGGACTCAAATGTGCTACTTGGGCACATAAAAATGGTCTTAGAGTTTTGGCCAACCGACCTTTTAATGCTCAAGCGAACGATTTGATGTTTCGTCTTGCCAGTTATGAAGAACCTTATGACTATTATCATCATCTTAATGAGGTGTTGGAGATGACAGATGATGCCACTTTAATGAGCGTTCATAACTTAATCGCCCAACTTGACGATGTGAAACATAAGTTTGGATTTGTGGGTGAGTATGAGCAGTTTTTACACGTTCAAGTGCTTCCGCATATTAAAAAAGTGTTTTCAACTATAGATCCAAGTGTTGTCACTCTTTTAGCAGAAGCACTTGATCTTTATCTACAAGAGTATGCAAAAATGGTGGCCTTTGAGTGTACTAAGATGACAAAGGTACAACTTAAAGAGAAGATAAAAGATTGCGAGAGAACACTTCAAGAGTGTGCGCTAGACTTTTTACAAGCGCAAGAGTGTATAGATTATATTTTAGTTGGGATGAGAAAACCCAGTTATGTTATGAACATTCTAGGGCTCTAAATACTTTTAGTAATCTTTACCCAAGTAGTGAGTCAAACACTTTATGGCTTGTTAAGCGCATTTAGAATATTTTATGCTTAGAAAATAGATTATGCATGTATAAACCCCTTTATCTCTCTGGTTTAGAGATAAGAGATATGTATAGCTAACAATGAAGAAGGTTTTATATGATCCCATTTACAGATGAAGAGTTAGAAGGTCCCGTAAAAGTAGCAATAGATAAGGTACGTCCCTCTTTAGCACTTGATGGTGGAGACATTGCATACCTAGCGGTTAAAAAAGGTGTAGTATATGTTCAGTTGCAAGGCGCTTGTATAGGCTGTGGTAGTGCCGGTAACACATTGAAATATGGTGTTGAGCGTCAACTTCGTATGGATATTCATCCAGAATTAACAGTGGTCAATGTTCCTCAAGGTATGGAAAATCAACTCGATTCTATGTAAGACACCACAAAACTCATAAAAAGGAAGCCAGATCAAAACTGTTAACAAATATAAAACACTTGCTCTCGCTAACGAGAGTTTTTCAAAATCAGAGTTTAAAGAAGCACTGCGTTCATTTGCTTTAGTCCTTAAAGATTATCCTAACTCTAAAGAGGCCTATAATGGAGCCATCCTTGCTGAGATGGCGATGAGTGGTGAGACAGGTGCTGAAGCACTGTTTGACTACTATGCGGTCTTGCGTGAAGATGATGCAGAACAAGCTGACATAGTGCTTTCTGAAATTTTAGAGACAATGGATGGTGGGTTAGATGCGCTAGAGTCACTTTTAACGCAGCCGCTTGGTGAGCGTTTAGAGTATGAAGATGGTATTTTATATAGAGAATTTAAAGAGATTGTTGAAGATGAGGGTGACTTTCGTAGGGTTTTTGAGAACATTATGTTTTCTACCCGTGTGATCATCAGTGAAAAAGATGATTTTGTGGACTTCTTGGATAAGCTTATGGAAAATAACTATCATGAGATGGCATTAAGTTATTTGGAGAGCGCTTTGGCAGTTCATCCTAATGATGACTCTTTAAGAGAGATGTTACGCCGTCTTGCAAAAGGTAAAACTGTTGAAAATTGAGCTTCCTTCTCAACCCTTTAAATACGTCACAGAAAACTCTCAAGAGTGTGACCCTCAAACCGCTTTTATAAAAACAAAACAAAATGAGAACTACTTAGGCAATGCACTTGAAAACAGTGCACACTCTGTTATAGTGGCTTCAGACATCGCACCCCTCTTTGGACTTGACCGTATAAAAATCATTGGTATTACCGGAACTAATGGTAAAACAACTACCGCAAGTGCTATCTACTCCATGTTACTTGACTTGGGGTACAAGGCTGCGATGCAAGGTACAAGAGGTTTTTTTCTTAACGACACCGTGGCTGAAGGTAAAAGTTTGACAACACCGTCGGTACTTAACACCTATCGTCATATCTACCAAGCTGTTACTGCTGGATGTGAATATTTTGTGATGGAAGTAAGTTCTCACGCTATTGTTCAAAAGCGTATAGAGGGGATTCCTTTCGCTCTGAAGGTGCTTACTAACATTACTCAAGACCATTTGGATTATCATAAAACTTTAGAAGATTATATCTATGTCAAAAACAGCTTTTTTCAAGACGAGACTAAGAAGCTGATAAACAAAGATGAGCCAAGAGCTACATTTAATTATAAAAATGCCTACAGTTATGGTGCTGAAAATCCTGCTACCTATAAAGTAATGGCATACTCTCTTAACAAGGGCGTGAGTGGTGTGCTGAAACATTTTGAACAGGTCGAGAGTTTTAACTCACCGATGCATGGCTTTTTTAATGTCTATAACTTGACTGCTGCTATTGCTTCTGTTCACTTAGTGACTGATAAAAAGCTGAGTGAGGTTTGTGAAGTGGTTGATGGGTTTGCTGGTGTTAGTGGGCGTATGGAGAAGGTGAGTGAAGACCCTCTTGTCATCGTAGACTTTGCGCATACTCCAGATGGTATGGAGCAGGTGCTCAATGCGCTTAAAGAGAAAGAAATCCTTGTTGTTTTTGGAGCCGGTGGAGACAGAGATCGTCTCAAACGACCATTAATGGGTAAGGTCGCTTCCAAGTTTGCTAAAAAGGTCTATGTGACCAGTGATAACCCTCGTAGTGAAGACCCTGATGCTATTATAGAAGACATTATAAAAGGGCTTGATGAAGCTGAAGAGGTCTATGTAGAGGTGAATCGTCGCAAGGCCATTGCTCAAGCACTTGAAGACCAAGAAGGTGAAGAGATCGTCTTGATTTTAGGTAAAGGTGATGAGACTCACCAAATTATCTACGACCAAAAACTTCCTTTTGATGACAGAGAAGTCGTCAGAGAACTTTTAAATATAGAGGGATAAACGCTAAAAGCGTTACTTTATAGTAATATTCAGCGTAACGGTTGCGTTGACTTCGTTATAGACAGAGACATTGATGTCTACTGCTCCTGTCTTAATAACATTCATCTGCCCTGTGATACTGTTAATCGTTGCTACATCATAATTAGAACTTGTCCATATGATACTTTGATTAATGGTAGTGATGTTCTTTTCATCTTCAAATTGCCCATCTGCTAACATCTTAATGGATTCTCCGGTAGGTACACTGATGTTAAGTTCAGTCGATGGTGTGAGCTCACTTGTGTTAGCATCAGTTTGTGCAGTAACAGACAATATCTTTGTCAATGGGATAATATGCACATGACGTGCGGGTGTTTTAAACTTCTCTCTAAAGGTTGCGGTAACATTGGCATCGCCATGATTCCTAAAAGCAGTGATCTCTCCATTTGTTACCAGTATATCCTGGCTAATATCACTACCGTCTAAGCTGACCCAGTCGAGGTCTTCTGTAGCTGTTGCTTCTGTGTCATCACTGTAAAAAACGTTAATATGCATCTCTGTTTTAGGGATCTCATTTTCTACATAGAGTGCATACGCGTTGGCAGTTGTATTATAGTCATTGATCTCTATTTTAAGGATCTCAGGAACGAGAGGCGGTTCGTTTGATTCTGTACCACATCCTAGAAAAAATAGAGAGAGGGAAATAGGTAAGAGGGTTAAGGTAGAAAACTTCATAATATTTCCTTGTTAAAAGTGATAGTTGATGCCAACGTAGGGGTTGAGTAAGTGTGATGTAACATGTACATTGTCTTTAATCAGCGCAATCGTTTGCCAGGTACGAAGTTTATAGTTCATCCCAATGTCAAAATCATAGGTGTGGTTGATAACATAACGTACACCCGTTCCAAAATTAAAACTGCTAAACGTGAGAGAGTTTTCAAGTTCTCGGTTGACTTTCATGTCCCCCATCCCAATACCAGCATCTACATAAGGGTAGAGGTCATATCCAGGGTCCCAACCTTTAAAAAGTGTAATGTCGAGCATCAATGCCCGACCATCATGACCATTAAAGGTAAAGATATCTGTGGCATAGTTCATGTAACTAAATGAAGCTTCAACTGAAAAAGCACCGATGTCACCGTAACCTGCTTTAATCTTGTATTGTGGGGTGGTTGCATTTCTTGATTCATCTTTTAAGACAAAAAGCTCAGTGGAACTCTCTAAAGAGAGACCAATATAGCTTGCTGCTTCCGCAAAAAGGGAAATGTAAAAAAGGGGAAGAAAAATAAAAACTCTCATATAACCTGCTCTAAATAATGTACGCTATTTTAGGCAATTTCATCTTAGAATGAGCCAAACTGAACCTTAAATTTACTGATGCTGCTAATAGTATAAAGAATACTCTCAAGAGTTTAGATATAATACGCGAAATTTTTTAACAGTCTATAGATAAAACACTATAGCAATGGAGACAACATGGGCGTACCACAGCCAGCTTTTTATATTTTCAAGTGTGAACAATCAGCTCCTCCTGGGATGCCAAAACCTTCTTGTGTCAGACCAGAGACGCAGGACCTTTTTCAACATTTAGCACAAGCTTTGATGCAAAAGGGTATCATAGGTACAGTACAGCCTATCCGTTCAGCGTGTCTTAACCGTTGTAATGCAGGTCCAGTAATGCTTGTTGAGCCAGGTCATACGATGTATGCAGGTCTTGACAAGGCAAAAATCGACCGTATTATTGATGAACATATCATTGGTGGTAATGTTGTTGAAGAGTTTGTGATTTCAGATGAGTTGTGGGATGCACCTATAACACCAGCTGACATGATGAAGCAGATGGGTAGATAAGGAAAGTTTCGATGACCATTGAAATGTTATACAGTAAAATTCACCGTGCAACTGTCACTGATGCTAATCTTAACTATGTGGGTTCTATTACTATTGATGAGGAGCTTTTAGAAGCTTCTAAAATGCGTGTAGGTCAAAAAGTTGAAATTTTGAACATCAACAATGGCGAGCGTTTTTCAACCTACATTATCTTAGGTGAACGTGGTAAGCGTGACATCTGTTTAAACGGTGCGGCTGCACGTAAAGTTCATAAGGGTGATAAGGTTATTATTGTTGCGTATGCGACCTATGGTGAGAAAGACCTTGAAACCTATGAACCTTGTGTTGTTCTACTTAATGATGATAACAACATAGATGCTGTTTTAAAAGAGATTTAACATAAACGTCTATGAAAGATCCCCTTTCCTTTTTAGAACATAACATTTCATGTTATGTTCTCTTTCTAAATGAGTTATAATGTCACATATCTTTCGAGGAATTCCTATGGCGTTTAAGTTTTTAGTCACATTCTTTTTAAGCGCTTTTTCTGTGATATATGCAGGAAGCAGTCCTTATGTGGGTGTTGTTCTTGAAAGTGGTTATGACTACTTAAAACAAGATCCCTCTGGTGCAACTAACGAACAGATCAATCCTATTAACTATGGACTGAAGATGAACCTAGGCATTGACGGTGGTGATGACATCCGTACGAACTTCATCTTCGGTGTTAACTACTATGATAAAGACTTTTATGCTTATAAGACGCCAGAAGGAACAGGAAGTAGTAACCAGCTCTTATATACCGTAGGAATAGAAGTTGTAAAAGCTTATACAGAGAGAGGCTCTATAGTTATCCCTTACTGGAAGACGGGCATGAATTATGAGTTTATGACACTTCATGGGTATGCACAAGATTGGGCATCTAATGTAGCTTTAGGAGTAGGTGTAGGTACTTTTTTACGGATGTCAGAGATGCTTGAGTGGCAGTTAGGGTTGGCGTACAAATACCGTATGTGGGGAAATTATAATCTTAATACACCCAGTACACAGAACATAGAGCTCTCTGATCATCAGTTGAACCTTGAACTTGGTCTGAACTTTCACTATTAATATGTTAAAATTTCATATCAAGAACTTAGGATAGAGATGCAGCAGTTTGAAGCGTTTTTAGCAGCACATAAACCAGTTTCACCGAGCTTCCATCCACATTATGAAGAGGCGCTTTCTCTGATGTTAGATGCAGGGGGCAAGCGTTTTCGCCCGCAGTTGCTTCTTTCTGTCGTCTCTGCTTATAACAGACTCCTCTTAGAGGGTGCATATCATGCTGCTTATGCTATAGAACTTCTTCACACCTACTCTCTGATCCACGATGACCTTCCCGCTATGGATGATGCCGACTTGCGTCGTGGCCATGAGACCTTGCATAAGCGTTATGATGAAGTGACGGCTATTTTAGTAGGCGATGCGCTCAACACCTATGCTTTTGAGGTGCTCTCTAATGCACCATTTTCTGATACAACAAGAGTAAAACTTGTACGTACTTTGGCTAAAAATGGTGGACTTTCAGGTATGGTTTTAGGTCAAGCTATAGACTGTCATTTTGAAAACAGCCCTTTGACACTAGATGAGGTTAAGACCTTGCATATTAACAAAACGGGCAAGCTTATCGCTTCAGCCTTAGAGATGGGTGCGATTATTGCTGGCGAGGATGCTCTTGAAAAACCTATCTACGATTTTGGGATTAAAGTGGGGCTGCTTTTTCAGATCCAAGATGATATTTTAGATGTAACACAGACCAGTGAAGAAGCCGGCAAAACCACCAACAATGATGAAGCAAAAAACAGTTTTGTAACTCTACTTGGTTTAGAAAAGGCTGTTGAAGAGGCAGATACACTTGCTTCTGAGATTCAAACCCAGTTGTTAAGTTTTGACGAGAGTCTACAAGGTGAACTCTCCCCAATACTTACGACTTATATAAACAGACACAAGGATTAATATGTCAAATCTAATGCGCCAAAAGATGGCCGATACTATCCGTTTTTTAGCAGCCGATATGGTTCAAGCCGCAAACTCAGGTCACCCCGGTGCACCGATGGGCCTTGCAGATATTGCAGTGATCTTAAGTGAGCACCTCTCTCACAACCCTAAAAACCCGGACTGGTTAAACCGTGACCGTCTGGTCTTCTCTGGTG
>JALSUN010000166.1 GCA_027061425.1 Helicobacteraceae bacterium | reverse complement strand
TAAACGAAACCCAAACATATGTGACGTTATGACATTATTTACAAACTCTTAACCATCTTTGATATACTTCACCATCTATATTAAAAAGAACAATGATGACAAAATGGCTATCTATATTACAAAAAAATGATTATATGTCTGCAAAAAAGCATATAAAAGAGGGTGGTAACTTAAATGCCCGAACCGAAGCGGGTGAATCTGTACTTGCCTACGCCCTTAAAAGCAAGGTAGATCAAGATATGCTTGAGTTACTTGTAGAAAATGGCGCAGACCTTTTCTATAGTGATGATGAAGGGGTAAGCATCTTGGATTTTGCGGTTACTTACAACAATATGTTTATGGTTAAACTCCTACTTGAAAAGGGTAAAGATGTTAACGACATTACCCGAAAAAGTGGTTTCACACCACTTATGGCAGCGGTATGTTACGGTCGTTATGAGATATTTCGTATGTTGTTAGACGCTAAAGCAGATGTTAGTGCTGTAGAACGCAAAGGGATGACAGCTTTAGATTTTGCTAGAAAAATGCGTAAAAAAAGCATGATAAAACTTTTAGAGGAAGTATAATGAGACGTCTGTTAATAGTACCTATGGTGATGTTGTTGGTTGGATGTTCTCAAGAAGATAAAGAGACAAAAAGTTCTCAACAAAATGGTATCACTGTGCAGAAGGTCGTCGCTAAAGTACCGCATAAAAAAGAGGCCTTGGTGTGTCTTGAAGATGCAGGAAAAATTACTTGTAAACTTTTAACACAACGTATTAATAAAGAGAGAGATGTTACTTTCGACTGGATCTCACCTCAGGGTAAAAAAGATCGTCATCGAGAGATGTCATTGCCTGCTAACCATGCAAGCATTTATGATGCTCGTACTATAAAAGGTCGTGCAAAGGGCAGATGGAAAGTAGCAGTAGAACTAGATGGTGAAAAGATCTCGACTACCTTCAAATTGTAACTGAGTCAACAAACTTCTAATAATGTAGAGGTTATTTCTTCTCAAGGTTTAGTTCATACACATCATCAGGTGTGATGCAGAAAATCTCATAAAGTTTTGTCATAGGATTCTCTTTAAGAACCGTTTTCATATCCAGGTTTTCTGCCCATGCCTTGATCTTAGCAATAACCTCTTTGTCATTGGAAGTGATCTCAACAAGAAGGTCTCCTTTAAAGCCAGCGTAAGTACGTATGTCTCTTATGTTAAGACCTAAAGCATATTTTATAATATCTTTACGCTCTTGAGCCATATCTTGGGTCGAGTGTTCTAAATCACCTATAGAACGTCCATTTTCCCAAAATGTTCCTTCATGACTGTATTTTTCTTCGTGTGTTGCCTCATCTTGCATGTTAACTCCTAACCTATAGTTTATATAGTTATAGTAACGATACTTATGTATTAGAAAGATTAATTTCAACCCTCCGAGAAGATTTAGTCACTCAGTAGAATTAATGCCTTAAAGAAGTTTATAGTGCTCTTTCAAAAGAAACTTGGACTCATCTTCAAAAAGTAGGGCGAGTTCGAGGTAGCCACTGATATAAGTACAGAAGAACTTCATGAAACGTAGATCTTCCTGTGTGAAAGGTTCTTGCTTGTTTAAGAGTTCTAAAGCGCCCATAATACTTTTTTCTGAAGAGAAGATCGGAACTACTGCAAGATTTTTTGTCTTAAAACCACTTTTAGCGTCTATCTCACTGTAAAAACTCTCATCTTTATAAGGATCATTACTTATTTTGGGTTGGGCACTCTTCACACACTGACCTACAACACCCTCGTCAGCACTTAAAATGATCCTATGTGTACCTTCGGCAACAATGGTCCATAGCAGGTTAAGCTTTTGATTATAGATAAAGATAGAGCAGCGTTTAACATTAAGTATCTGTCTTAAATATTTAGTAATGAGAGGCAGACCCATCTCAAGAGAGGGGTTGTCTAAAAGTTCTCGCCCAAATTCGGCTAGTTGCTGATAAGAAGCTACGTATTTCATGATTTATTCCTAAAAGAATTGACCCTGGTTCTCATTTTCCAGGGGTTTACGCCGTTCTTTTGCCAACCAATCTTGCAGTAGCTTTTCTGTCACCTTGCTCAAACTCATCTTGTAACGCTTACGCGAGTACTTCATCGCTTCGTCCCATGTCTTTCTATCGATCACTAAAGAACGTGTTACTTCATCTTTTGGCTTCAAATACAAGCTCCCATATTTTATATAGTTTATTATATAGTAAATCACATAGTTATTCAAGTAAAAAAGATGACAAAATGCCTTGTTTTAGGGATTTGTTCTCTTTTTATGCTTCTTATAATGAAGGGAGTATTGTTATATTAATTTTTGTTTGGGTTTTAAGGTCAACACAGAGATCTCACTTGGTGCAAAGAGACGCACAGGTGGCCCCCAGTATCCAGTACCCCGACTTACAAAAATCTGTTTTCGTTTGGTAATTTGATGAAGACCATATAGAAAGGGCTGTTGCAACATCACTAAAAATCCAAAAGGAAAGATCTGTCCACCGTGGGTATGTCCGCTTAGCATTAAATCATAAGTTTTGTCTTCAACCATCTCTATACTCTTGGGTTGATGTGAAAGCAGTAGTGTTGGAACTGTTTTGTCAACATTTTCAAAAGCTTTATAGGTGTCTATAGGCATCACTTCAAAGCGTAGTGACTGCAGGTCATTTAGACCCACAAGATTAATCGCATTTTTTCCCTCTTTTAAGATAACACTACTGTTTAAAAGTGGTGTGACATTAAGTTGGGGCATATAGTCAGCAATCTCTTGGGCACCATGATAGTACTCATGGTTGCCAAGAACAAAGAAGGTGCCAAATTTAGAACGTAACTTTTTTAAGGGTGCCAAGTCCTCTTTGGCCTCATCTATCTTCCTGTCCACCAAGTCACCTGTGATGACTACAACATCGGGTTTGAGTGCATTGATACGCTCAACACAATCTTCTAAAAACTCTTTTCCTATAGTGTCACCCACATGAACATCAGAGAGTTGTATTACAAGAAGTTTGTTGAACCCTAAATCATCGATGTAAACGTCAACTCTATTTAAACGTGGCTTCTTGAGTCCGCCTATAATCCCTTTTACTATATATGAAAAGGCCAAGATCAACATCGTCACATCAAAAATGATCTTCATAAACCTTCTACGCCCTTGATCTAATGGGATCTGCTGTGCCGTGGTATGAATAAGATCATAAAGTATCGTGATAAAAAATAGAGAGACCGTAAGTGCCACACCCAGACTCAGACTATAAAAGAGGGCAGGTGATTCTAAAAAAGGGTGAAAAAGCATTTGGACAATAAAAAGAGTGTCTATGATAAAAAGAAGCGTCAAGACTATGCGCCCGATAAGGAGAAGATTGAAATGCAAACGATTGATAAAACGTCTATAGATATAGAGGTTCATTAGAAGCATCACACCTACAAAGGCAAAAGGAAAGAGGGTATGACTCATAGAGTACTTTCGCTGTACGAGATCTTCTCTTTGTTCAGAAACTCTAAAAATGCATCATAGTGTCTTTCAAGTGTTTCAAAATGATACGCAGCTAAAGAGATCTCAACTTGAGGCTTTTTATCAACAAACATAGGCAGGGCTGAACACTCTATCTCAGTAGGCAGGGCCTGCATTAAACCTATAAAACGTTCTTCACTGCATTTGGCAACAAACCCTTTACGATATAAGGTTGCATTTTGTGGTAAAAAACGGGCGATGGCCTCATCAACCATAGGGTGTGCCATTTCGGGAAAACCGGGCACAAAAAAAAGACGATCTTCAAGGTAAAACCCTGACATGTTGTTTACAGGATTTTTAAGAAGACCTGCTTCTTTAGGCAGGTCTGCCATCAAAATACGGTTGGGGTAGGCCTTCTCTGCAAAACGCTCAATGATATCTTTTTCAAACTGTGGATGCCTTAGAGTAGGCTCTTGAGTAAACACTGCTGATGCGACCTCCCTTGTTAGATCATCAGGAGTAGAACCAATCCCGCCAAAGCTAAACATAACAGCATTCTCATCAGCACGTACCCGCTTATAACTACTAGCTATTAAAGCCTTATCATCTTTAATGATCTCACAAGAGTAGAGGGTATACCCACGCTGTGCTAGTGCCTTTTGCAAATAGTCAAAGTGTCTGTCTCGTCTACGGCCGTTCAAGATCTCAGAACCGATGATAACAGCATAGATATGGACATCTTGTTTCATGAAAGCCCTTAATATTAAAAATACCTATCACCATAAATCGGTTCTAGGATTAGTGTTGAAAAAGCAAGAGAGCCTTGAAGTAGGCTAAGACTCTCTAATATTTAAGAAGTGGTGTAGACTTGCTTTTGAGTAGTCCTCTGCTGCTGACAAAAAGATCGCAATATCGTCAGAGACTTCTTTAAAGTCTTTGTTCTTAGCACCTAACTCTGTAAGTACCTCTTGGACAGCTTTTTTACCTGCAGCATTGACATCATCAGGGAAGTTATAAATTTTAATCCCTTTCTCTTTAAGAAGACTAAGCGTTTGTGTGTTTTCATAATGAAACTGACTGGTCATGTTGCTGTTCATCTGTGCTGATGCCATCTCGATAATGGCTTGGTGTTCACTTGCAAGTTTGTTCCAACGCTGCTGGTTAAAGGTCAACTCTAAAATGGAACCTGGTTCATGCCAACCAGAGTAGTAATAGGGTGCCACTTTATAAAATCCCATTTTCATGTCCAACGCAGGTCCAACCCACTCTGTAGCATCGATAACACCGCGCTCTAAAGAGGTATAGATCTCACCTGCTGGCAGTAGCACAGGGTTCACACCCATTTTGGCAAAAGTCTCTCCACCAAGACCAGGGATACGCATCTTAAGCCCCTTCATATCTTCTAAAGAGTTTATGGGCTTACGAAACCATCCTCCCATCTGTATATTGGTGTTACCGCCCAAAAGTGGATATAGGTTGTATTTGGCATAAAGTTTACGCCAAAGTTTCAAACCATTACCATAGAGCATCCATGAGTTTATCTCTTCAGCAGTGAGGCCAAAAGGGATACCACTAAAGAGTGAAAAAGCGGAGTTTTTACCCTTCCAGTAGTATGGTCCAGAGTGAAAAGCATCGATCTGACCACTGCTGGTGGCATCAAAAACGGCAAGGGCAGGGATGAGTGTATTTTTGGCGTGAACTTTAATGTCTAAAGAACCACCACTGGCACGTTTCACATTTTGTGCAAATTCATCCACACCAGTACCCATGATGGGAAAGTGTGCAGGCCAGGAAGTGGCAAGGTTTATGGTTACTTTTTTGTTATAATTGACATGAACATTTTTGTCAGCAATACTCTTTTTATCTGGATGCTTTGAGTAGTCTATGGCCTGACGATCAGAGTCATTACACCCAGACAGTAAGCCTATAGCCGTTGTAGCCGCTGCTGTTGTTAAAAATTCTCTTCGTTTCATCATCACTCCTTAAACATTAATGTTGTAGTTAAGTTCTATCTCATCGCCACACAAACCTCTAAAGCCCCAGCTATTTGCAGGACTCTCCATAATCACGAGCTCAATGTCTTAAGAAGGCAATAGAAAGCTCTTTATGAAGTGTTTCAAAAATCTTATGGATCATAATGTACTCTTTTTACATAAATGCTAAAACAATGGCGTAGCAGGTGAAAAAGATAAGGTGAGAAGTCCCTTCAAAGTAGTTGGTCTCACCATCATCTGTTGTCTTCCAAGCCAAGATGATGGTTAAGATAAGTGCACCGATCTGTAAGGTGTTAAAGTCTAGTGTCAATGGATGATCTGTGGTGTAAGACATCGCCAACAAAATAGGCACAGTTAACATGATAGAGACCGTTGAAGCGCCCATAGCGATGTTGATAACACGCTGGATCTGGTCGTTTTTAGCGGCTTTAATTGCAGTGATGATTTCAGGAGAAACAGAAATAATCGCGATAAGTAGACCCGCAAGACCTACTGGAAAGTGGTACTCACTTACAAGTTTCATCCCCTCATTGGCAAAGATCTCCGCGATGTAACCGATAATAGCAATAAGAGCAAAGATAGCGATGAAGTTAAAGAGTGTACTCATACGTTCAAAGAGGTCCTCTTCTTCAACCTCTAGCTCCTCTTCTTCCTCTTGACGTTTTTTAAAACGAAACATTCTAGAACGTGCAGTTGCTTTAAAAAAATGGGTGTGTGTCTTGGTTTGAAAGATGAAAATTGCGATATAAAAGAGAAATAGAACACCTGCGATCAACATACTCGCCTTCTCAAGTGCTTCAGAGTCACCAATGGTGTAGTGCAAAATACTGGGCACCAAAAGTGCTGATGAAGCGACTAAAAGAATGGTAGTGTAGGTACTTGAAGTGTCTTCGTTATGTTCTTGTTCTTTAAAAGCAAGACCACCTATAAACACGGCAAGACCTAACAGAACGTTCATATCTACTATGACAGCAGAGATGATGCCCCCTTTAACGGTCTCCATAGCATTTTCATTATTACCGGCTTCTAACAAAATCAAAAAAAGAAGAATGATTTCAACGATAACAGCTGTAAAAGTTAAAACAAAACTGCCATAAGGCTCTTCAAGGCGTTCAGCAAGGACTTCTGCCACCTCTGAGACGGTTAATGAGAGCAGGGCAATACTCAGTGCTGCAAAGAGTGTCGCCATATAAGGATTATGAAAATGGTGAAACATAAAAGTGATAAAGCCTAAGGCTATACCCGCCAATGCTGTAGAGTGATGGTGCATGATAAGTGATAAGATGTTCCGCCTGATGGGGAGAGGTTCCAAAGTGTTTTTCCTTAAAATAGTGTCAGTGCCACATCATTTTGAACAAGGTCTTGATGCTCAAGAAGTGACTTGTCTTGTTCTGCTATGAGCGCAAAATGATAGGCTGTTGTTTTTAGTAGGCTTATTATATCTTGCTGTGCGTTATAAGTAAATATACCCTCTACATTTTCAAAAGGTTTTGCCTTTGTTTCAGGAAGAAGGTAGATTATTTTAGCCCATTTTGCTTGGCGCTCCAAAAAAGAGATCTGAGAGGGGATCAATTCAAAATCTGGCTCAAAAATAAGTACATGATTACTGGCTCCAAAATCTTTTTGTTGCAGATTTTTGTTAGTAAAGACTGCTTCAAAATTATCTATAGGTGTAAAGGTACGCAGGCGATAGGTAATACCATGCATTTTATAAAAATTAAGCAGTCGCTCAAGATATGAGATAAAAAATGGAGAGAGCAGTTGGCGTTCATAAAAGATGTCATTAAATATAAATGAGGTCTCAAACAGGGTCTGTTCTACTATAGATATATGGTCTTTATAGTTTGTAGGCAGATGTTTTGAACTTACAAAAGTATCTCTGTCTATATGTTTGGGACAAAACAGAACTTTAGCCTTAGGAACGATCTCCCATAAGGTCATAAAGTCTTCTTTAATCGACTCACCTAAAACTACAAAATTACTGTCCGTCATCACCTGTCGCGCAAGTTTAATGGTGATCTGATCACATTCATAAACATCCAACTCTTTTTGTATAAGATGAAAACGTAAAAGACGCATCAGCGTGTTTTCTACATCATCTACCTTGATCCATGCAATTTCAGAGTCTATAATTTGGGTGGGTTTATCAAAAATAATGCCGTAGGCACCATGTAAGATGGCCTCATCGATATCTTTTGTGTTAAAAGCTATAAAGAGATTGCCTCGTTTAACTTTTTTGGCGTCAAAACTGATGCCGTCAAAACGGGTCACAAAAGGGGTGTTTAGTAAGGTACCCTGCGTCAGTGCAAGAAGGTTTTCAAGGCGCACTAAAGCACCTTTTCTTGGGCTTTAGCCAATAGTTGAACCCGCTTTACGAGGCTTTTCTGGACGTACAAGAGAGAGACCATCATCATCCTTGGCTGCTAAAAGCATACCAGCAGACATAATACCCATGAGCTTGGCTGGTTTCAGGTTGGCAACGACACATACTTGTGTGTTAACAAGCTCTTCAGCGCTGTAGTAGTCTTTTATACCTGCAACGATCTGGCGAAGTTCATCCTCACCCAAATCAACCTGTAACTTAAGAAGTTTTTTACTCTTTGGAACTTCCACGGCTTCTACAACTGTTCCAATCTTAAGTGTTGTGTTGAAAAATTCGTCAAAAGTGATAAGACCCACGTTGTCATCATCAGACGTGCTTTTTTTACGCTCTTTAGGCTTCTTCTCGACCTTAGCCTCTGGTTCTATCATCGCCTTAGGCGCTTCTTGCATCAGAGGCTCTTCCACACGTGGGAAAAGTGGCCCAATTTTCTCTATAGTAAAGGTCTCAAGTAATTTTTTATCTTTTAAGAGGCCTCTGTAGTTTTCAGTGTTGATCTCAAAACCTAATGTTTTAGCGATGGTATTGGTAGTGGTTGGCATAAAGGCATGTAGAAGTAGAGAGGCTTTTGCCAAGACATTCGCTACAAGTGCGACAGTTGCCAGTGCCTCATCCTTTTTACCCTCTTTTATCTTTACCCATGGTGCGTGCGCTTCTATGGCCTTATTTCCGATGGTAAAGACCTTCCACAGCTCTTCTAAAAAGCGGTGGGTCTGAACTTCATCTAAAAAGCGCTCGACATTGTCTAAGATGGCATACATCTCCTCAAGTTCTGCACTGTGATACTTTTGAACGTCAACAGAGTCTATAACGAAGTCACTGTATTTGCCACTCATACCGATGATACGGTTGAGAAGGTTACCAAGATCGTTACTCAAGTCAGAGTTAATACGGTCTATGAAAGCACGTTGAGAGAAGTCACCATCTTGACCAAAAGGTACTTCACGCATCATAAAGTAACGGAGGTTCTCTACACCATAAGCGTCTGCAACCTCTTTAGGAGAGACCACATTACCTTTAGATTTAGACATCTTTTCACCATCACGTGTCCACCAACCGTGGGCTGCAATATGCTTAGGCAGTGGCAGGCCAAGACTCATTAAAAAGGCTGGCCAGTAGATCGCATGAAAACGCAAGATATCTTTACCTACCAGGTGCATCTGTGCCGGCCATAAGTCCATCTTCGCATCATCACGACCGTAACCAAGTGCTGTCACATAGTTGAGTAGGGCGTCTAACCAGACATACATGACATGTTTGTCATCATTTAAAGACTCAGGAAGTTTCACACCCCATGAGAAAGAGGTTCTGGTCACAGAGAGATCGTGAAGTCCCCCTTTTACAAAGTTAATGACCTCATTACGACGTGATTTTGGCAAAATAAAGTCAGGGTTGGCTTCATAGTAGTCTAAAAGTTTCTGCTCGTAGTCTGAAAGTTTAAAGAAGTAGGACTCCTCTTTTACAGTGTTAGTAGTACGTCCACAATCAGGACAAAATTCTCCATCGATAAGTTGAGATTCTGGAAAAAAAGTCTCACAACTGACACAGTAATTTCCTTCATATTCACCTTTATAGATGTCGCCTTTGTCAAACATCTTCTTAAAAGCGTGTTGTACACCCACTTTGTGGTCTGCATCTGTTGTACGGATAAACTGATCATAAGAGATACCAAACTCATCCCAAAGGTCTTTAAAAGTGGCTGAGATGCCATCAGCAAACTCTTGGGTAGGGCGTCCTGCTTTTTTTGCAGACTCTTCGATCTTTTGACCATGTTCATCAGTACCAGTCAAGAAGTAGGTCTCTTCACCTTTTAGACGTGAGTAGCGTGAGAGCATATCTGCAATAAAAGTAGTGTATGCATGACCGATGTGTGCTTCGCCGTTAACATAGTAGATAGGGGTTGTATAGTAGTTACTCATAGTTTCTCTCTTAAATAAATTTAGATGCGTATGAACGCGTAGGGGAGTTTAAAACTCAAATCCGCCTGTTTCACCTTTAGACATAGAGTCATATACAGCTTGAACATAAGCACGTCTTGTCTCACAGCCTATGTAAAATTCACACAGACTACAACTTTTAAGTGCCTTCTCTTTTTGACATGCTTGCATATTTAGAAGGGCAGCGTCTAAACGCTCTTCATAAACCTTAAGCTCTTGCGTAGACATCTTTAACCCGTGCTATTTCGTATTTGGAACCAAAGAAACATGGTGTGGTGTCATGAATGTGTGACGCTTCCATAGTGAGTAGGTCATTTGTACCATCCGTCTGATCGCCACCTGCTGTCTGAAAGATAAAAGCAAAAGGAAGTGCTTCATAAAGCATACGTAATTTCCCTTCAGGTTTATCTGATGTAGATGGGTATGAAAAGAGCCCACCGCCTTTAAGCAAGATCTGATGAAGGTCTGGAACCATACCACCAGAGTAGCGTAGTCTATAACCCTCTTGAAAGAGACCATCTACCATTGCTTTATGGTGTGGCGGCCAGTTCTGTTGGGTACCACCTGGTGCATTCAACTTCCCTTTTTCTTGGAGCGTAATGTTCTTAACAAACTCAAATTCACCGTTTTGCAGTAGGTAAAACTTCACTTCACCATTGTGAGCGAATACCAGTTCTGTGCGTGGACCATAAACAACGTAACATGCGGCTACCAACTTGGCGACCTTAAATGAACCGTCATAGATACCGAAGATAGAACCGACACTGAGGTTGACATCAATGAGCGATGAACCATCAAGAGGATCAAAGGCTACAAAGTATTGTGCTTGAGGGTTCATCACGACTTCATGCTCTTGTTCTTCACTTACGATGGTGTTTACTGTTTTAGCTTTAGAAAACTCCTCTTCACAGACAAGGTCACATTTAATGTCAAGTTGAAGTTGGGTGTCACCTGTAGCATTTTGCTGTTGTGAGTAGCCGATGTCTTTAGTGTCTATCTCAGTTTTAATTCTAATCGCTGAGCGCTCAATAGCGTCTAATATCTCTCTCATTTATACTGCCTTTGCATTTTTAAAGATCCACGCGATGGCGTCATCTTCGTTGTTTAAGTCTAACACACTCACATCTTCAGGAAGGGCGTCATACTGTTGTAAGTCGATGCTCTCGTCGATGGCAAGGGCATTCATATAAGGAAAATAATCTTCATCTATCTTGTTACGAAAGATGCTGATACGCGGTAAAGGAAGGTTTTTAAGGCCTTCAACCAAGACAAAATCAACCTCACCAAACATCTCAACGATCTCTTCAAACTCTTGTTGTTTATTAGAGAAGTAGGTTGTTTTGTTGGGTGAGGTGACCACTACTTTAGCCCCTGTGTCTGAGAACTTGTAACTGTCTTTACCAGGTGTGTCAAAACGCGCTTTATCTTTAGGGTCATGCTTGATGATGGCCACTTCTAACTGATGCTCATGTATGAGTTTTCGCGCTATTTTCAGGATGAGGGTTGTTTTACCACTGTTTGAGGGTCCAGTGAATGCTACGGCTTTACGTGTTCGCAAATATAATCCATTCATAAAACAGAAATGACTGTCTCGAAATTTTAAGTGATTATAGACAAAGATGTGTAAAAATCTGTTGAAATGACCTCATACTATTTATGGTAATTGGTTATAATTTTGCAGTTTAACTTATGAGGCCATTTTTTGAAGCATCTTCTCCTAACTTCTGCACTTGCCAGCATCCTCTTTTTAGGCTGTAGCAGTGTTGCGCCTTATAAACCATCACTCACTCAAGAGAAGGCTTCTGACAGTTATAGATCACGCAACGTTGTCAAAAATGGCAAGGTTCAGTATATTATCTCTGCCATTTATCTTAACAATATCTATCCAAAATATCCTCAAGAGACCTCTAACTTTGTCATCTCTGTCACTTCTAAAAACAGCAGTCGCCTCTATTTCCAAAAACATCTACCTCTACTGGCTCCAGACACCTACACCCTCTCTATGATGGATCACTCCGCCATCATTGTCAAACTTTTAGAAAATGACGATCCTCTTATAGAGTTAATGCCTATCCACACCAAATGGTCCAAATACTATTATGTGAGTTACCCTTATGTCAAAGGACCACCAAAGCTAAAACTGCAAGGAAGAGACATCACACCGCTCATCTTAGACTTTAAAGCAACAAAAAGTAATCTACTGCTCTTTTAATCTATGTTCCACACGTACTTTCGCAGCTTCTACCGCATTGAGAAAACTGAGATTTTGTGCTCTGTTTTGATAAGCAATATCGAAGGCTGTTCCATGATCTACTGAAGTTCTGATAATAGGTAAATTCAGAGAGACATTGATACTTTCATCAAAATAGAGCGCTTTAAGTGGCGCAAGCCCTTGGTCATGATACATCGCTACAAAGTAGGTATAGTTTTCTCTAAATCTTGGGGTAAATGCGATGTCGGGAACAACAGGACCGACAAAGACTTCTTTGCCTAAGGCACTGTTAAGTGTGGTAATCACCTCTGTGATGATGCGCTCTTCATCGCCTAAGACGCCATTGTCTCCAGCATGAGGGTTAAGTCCTAAAACGGCCACCTTATGATCACCGATGCTTCTGTAAAAGTCTTCTAAAAATTGTGTCAGAGCTGTCAAAGTAAGTGAAGTTGCCACCTCTTTTAGAGGTATATGCTCTGTAAAAAGGGCGACATACATCGCTTCACATCCTAACATCATAATGGCATCTTTTTGAAACAGATCACGCAACATATCGGTATGACCCTTATAGTGGATATTGGCCAGAGACCAAGCCTCTTTATGTATAGGAAGGGTCACAACAGCATCAACTGCTCCTGATTTTGCCAGATCAACCGCGTGTAAAAAAGATTGGTAAGAAAACACGCCGGAACGTTCAGAGACAACACCGGGTTCTATCTCAACCTCACAATGAAACTCTGAACAGTTGAACGTATCAGGAATATTAACTTCTAAGAGAGCAGCAGACTTTTCCAGTAAATTGCGCTCAATACAATAGAGTGGGGTGACCCATTTGGAGATTTCAGCATGACTTTTAAGAGCAATCTCTATACCAACACCGTTGATGTCTCCCATAGAGATGCCGACCTTGGGTCGTGTTAGCGTTGGCATAACTGCTTCATCTCTTTTACTGCTTCTGAGAGACCACTAAAGACAGAACGCGCGATAATACTCTGACCGATGTTAAGCTCAGTAATGGCTTCTATCTCTCTCATTAAAACAACATTTTGATAATTGAGACCATGTCCTGCAGCCACTTCTAAACCGATGGACTGTGCATGGTTCGCACTACTGTTAATACGTTTTAAAGAGGCATCTAAAAGTACTTTGAGCTCTTCTCTTGGAAGTTCTAGCTCTTTTATAGCGTGATGAGAGTGGGGCAGTGCAGAGTTAAGCATGGCATAAACATTGGCAAAATGACCCGTATGTAACTCTATCATCTCCGCCTCTAAGGCCTGACTCTGCTCTACAGCATTAATAGCAGGGTCTATAAAGAGGGAGACGGTAATGCCTGCCTCATGAAGTTTCTCTATAGCGTGGGCGATAGCATCACTTTGACCGATGACATCAAGACCACCTTCTGTTGTCACCTCTTCACGGTTTTCAGGAACTAAGGTCACGCGGTGGGGACGAAGTTCACAGACGATCTCTATAATCTGCGCATTGATAGAACACTCAAGGTTGACAGGTACTGGTGACGAGGCAATGATCTTCTTGGCATCTTCATCATGAATGTGACGACGGTCTTCTCTAAGGTGGATGGTGATCTGGTCAGCACCATTTTGTGCACAAATGGCCAACGCCATCAAGGGATCAGGGTCATTGATCTTACGTGCTTCACGCAACACTGCAATATGGTCGATGTTGACACCGAGGGTCATGGGGTTATTTGCTACGCTTGGCATAGAACTCCTTTTTAAAGTCTGTAAAAGTGCCATCTAAAATAGCTTGACGCATCTCTTTCATTAAGTTCAGATAGTAGTGAAGGTTATGAAGGGTAGCGAGCCTGAAAAAGGTGATCTCTCTGGCACGGAAAAGATGGTTCAAGTAGCCACGACTGTAACGCTGGCAGGTGAGGCATTGACATTCAGGGTCTATAGGGCCTGCATCTTCTTTAAACTTTGCCCCTCTGATGTTAATACGTCCAAATGAGGTAAAAAGCGTACCATTTCGAGCATTACGCGTCGGCATCACACAGTCAAACATATCAACACCACGCTCCACATTTTCTACCAGATCTTCAGGTGTACCCACACCCATAAGGTAACGCGGTTTGTCTTCTGGCATATACTGTACTGTATGCTCTACTGTGTCATACATGTCTTGATTGGCCTCACCAACAGAGAGACCACCGATGGCAAATCCATCATAATCCAGACGACATAACTCTGTAGCCGACTTGGTTCTAAAGGCTTTGTCCGTGCCTCCTTGGATGATGGCAAAGATGTTTTGGTCTCTACCTACGCCCGCATCTTGCTTCTGACGAAAGTACTCTATGGATGTCTCAGCCCACTGTGTGGTACGTTCTATAGAGAGTTTAATGCGCTCTTGTGTTGCAGGAAGCGCCACCAAGTCATCTAAAATCATCATAATGTCAGAGCCGAGGTTATGTTGGATGTCGATCACTTTTGTAGGTGTAAAATAGTGTTTAGAGCCATCTATGTGACTGCGAAACTCTATACCGTTGGCATCTGCTTTAGAGATATCACTTAGACTAAAGGCTTGAAAACCACCACTGTCCGTTAAAAAACTTTTAGGAAAAGTTGTGAAGTTATGCAGTTTTCCCAGTTTGGCAACAGTCTTATCTCCTGGACGTAGGTACATATGATAGGTGTTGGCTAAGATGATTTCAGCACCTAAAAGGTCATGCATATCAGCCATGTCCAAGGCTTTTACTGAACCGAGTGTCCCTACGGGCATAAAGACAGGGGTGGTGATGGTAGAGTGGGCAGTTTGTATTGTACAGGCGCGTGCGCGTCCACTTTGTGCTTGTAAGGTAAATTCCATAAGGCTCCAAAAATGATGAATTGTTTTGAGATTTTAGCACATTATCGTAGCTTGGTGGCGTAATATGTTACAATCTCGTCCAAATATACAGAGACAAAGTCTCTGTGAAACGGATGATAATGAAAAAGATCTTGATAATTAGCGACTCTGATATCGGTGAGAACTTTATACAACGTGCCATCGATACTTTTGCTAAAGACAACCTTTATTATGTCATTCAAACCAAGGCGGTAGAGTTTGAAAATGCACCAGCGTCACGTTTCAAGTTTTTTGAGTTTGATGCCACCAGTCAGTATAAACTGGCAAATGTCCTTAAAATGGAGTTTGTTCAGGTCTTTATAGCTATGAAAAACCCTATAGATGTAGAACAGACTATCATCAATATCCGTCGTAACAACAGACAACTGCGTATCATTGCTATTGACCATTGGGCAATGGACTTGGAGCAGTATAATGTCATCCAAGTCAACACAACAGAGATTTTAGCTTCTCATCTTTTTGACTACCTCCCCAATGTCCCTGTTGTCGCTCAAAACGTAGGGTTGGGTGAGGGTGAGATCATGGAGGTTTTGGTTCCCTTTGGAAGTTCATTTGTCTACCGACATGTGGGCGTCATTGAGCAAAAAGGGTGGCGTATTGTAGGGATCTATCGCGGTGGACAGCTTATTTTACCTGATGAAAGGAAGATGATACACCCTAATGATCAACTTCTTTTGGTCGGAGAGCCGACTGTTTTAAACTCTGTTTATAGAATGATCAAACGTGAGATCGGGCAGTTCCCACAACCTTTTGGTACCAACCTATACCTCTTTATAGACATGTTAAAAGACAAGCAAGATGAAATTACTTTTCTTGTCCAAAAAGCATTAGCAGTCCATGAAAAATTTAACAACCAACTCATTATAAAAGTCTGTAACCCAAGTGATATAGGGATTTTAAATGATATAAAACAACATAGAAGTGAAAAGATCATCATAGATATAGACTATAAAGAGAGTTATATTGATGATTTAATATTAAATGATGTAAAGAGTTATGATGTAGGTCTTGTCATCCTTTCTGCTGATCTTTTCTCTAAAGATCCGATGAGAGAGATTTTGTTTGATACAGCAGTTCCCGTCCTCTCTTTGGCCAAGCGTTCCATAGAGTCTATAAAAGATGCTGTCATCATCGTAAATGAAAACAAAGACTTAGAGAAGATCTCCACAACGATTTTTGACTTTTCTGCACAGATGGGTTACAACATCGAGCTGCTTAAAAATGAGAACATTGAGAGCAGCGAAGAAGATGAGATCATTGAACATTACCGTAACCTTTCTGTCATCTTCTCAAAAAACATCTATGTTAACTTCCATCACGACAATCCCATCAGAAAACTGGCAAAACGTGAGAAATTCCTACAGTGTCTACCGTTTACAGAGAAGATGTTACAGAGTAAAAACGCCTCACTTCTTTCAAGTGATATCGAAGAACTTTATCACAAACTCAACCACTACCACCAACTCTTCATTCCAATTAAAATCTAGCCATATTTACACACCTTAGGCAGTTCAAAAACATGCTCTCTCGGATTCACAGATTTTTAAGTTCTCATAAAGTATTATAAGAGCTATAAATTGAACCTATATTGGACGACTTAAATGACTATTGACATACACCTAAAAAAAGAGGTTGACACCTCTTACCAAGTCACTATTGATACCCTTAACACTCTCTCTTTTGACACTAAAGTTGCAGTGGTGACCAACCCTACCATTTCTGCATTACATCTTGAATACCTTCTTTCAAAACTTCATGCTAAAGAGATTCATGTCATCACCATACCTGATGGTGAATCATACAAAAACTGGGAGAGCATAGAAAAGATCCTTGAAGGGATGTTTGAGGCCCGTTTTAACCGTAACTCACTACTGATCGCTTTTGGTGGTGGTGTTATAGGTGATATGACTGGTTTTACAGCAAGTATCTACCAACGGGGTATAGACTTCGTTCAGATTCCCACAACACTTTTGGCTCAGGTAGACGCCAGTGTCGGCGGTAAGACAGGTTTTAACAACAAGTATGGCAAAAATCTGGTGGGTGCCTTTCACCAGCCCAAAGCAGTTTATGCTGATCCCCACTTCTTAACCACACTGCCCAAACGTGAATTTGCAGCTGGTGTTGCTGAAGTGGTCAAGATGGCAGTCTGTTTTGATGCAGACTTTTTTGCTTGGTTAGAATCTGCTGACTTGAGTGATAAGCAACAGCTAGCGCAGGCGGTTGCCAAGTCAGTGCAGACTAAAGCCTGGGTTGTAGCACAAGATGAAAAAGAGCGTGGCCTGCGCGCAGCACTTAACTACGGACACACCTTTGGTCATGTTATAGAGAACGAGACAAACTACACAGGCTATTTACATGGTGAAGCCGTTGCTATCGGTATGGTGATGGCCAACGACACTGCCGTAGCGTTAGGATGGATGCATCAAGATGAAGCAGATCGTGTCAAGGCACTACTCAAGCGTTACGACCTGCCTACAGAGTACAAAATAGCAGATGTTGACGCCTTTTACGAGACCTTTTATCTGGATAAAAAGAGTGCAGACAGTGCCATTACTTTTATCATTCCCAAATCTTTAGGCGGTGTTGAGATCAGCGATGCTATTGATGAGGCAGTCATTAAAAAAGTGTTAACAACTTATGCGTAGATCACTCCTTTTTCTCTTTTTACTTCTATTTTCAACTGCGCTTTTTGCACTTGGTGATCAAAACAGTACAGACACCAACAGTAGTGAAGATGACCGTGTTGCTCAAGAACTACTTATTAAGGCCTCTATCGCTGAAAATGAGCGACTTATCCTTGAAAAACGTCTACAGACCATCAAGCAGTTTACAACGGAACTCTCTGAGATCAATGAACAACTCGGTAAAGACAACATCTGGGAAAAAAGTTACAGTTCCCATGTTGCTTATGCTCAAGTGCGTGCTGATCTTTCTACTTTACAGAAAAAAATTAAAAAACTTTCTAAAAAGCGTAAGAAAAACAGTAAAGACAAAGAGAAGCTAGAAGAGCTCAAGGCTAAAGAGAAAATTCTTTCCGAACAGTTTGATCTTTTAGACAACCAGCAAGACAAAAGTATGTTTGCAACACTTTTACAGCCAGAAGAGATAGATGAGATCCCCGTACTTTCCAACCCTATTGATATCTTTACGGCCATCTCTTTTATAAAACACCTTGAAGAGATCTATGCAGACTATCAGAAACAGGGAGTAGAGCTTCATGACCGTATAGAGTTACTCAAAAAGAAAAAAGAGTTGCTGACGAACCTTAGTGCTATTGATAAAAATACAAACTATAAAAAAGAGTTGGCAGAAGCTTCTAACCGTTTAGAAAAATATTCTAATGCTATTGAAATTTTAAATGTTACGGCCAACATCTATGAAAAGCGCATTGATGAGATTGAGGTCAAGGTCAACAAACAGATCCGTATACAGATCTATAAGCTGACCAAAATCGGTCTAATCATCCTCTTCTTATTTGCCTTAGCTTTCTTTTTGAAAGTGATGAGTAAACGCTATATTACTGACAATGACCGATTTTATATGGCCAACAAGATCATCAACTTTGGTAACTTTATCTTAGTGATGATTATCCTACTTTTCAGCTACATCGAGAATGTCTCTTATCTTGTGACCGTTTTAGGTTTTGCCTCTGCCGGTATCGCTATTGCCATGAAAGATTGGTTTATGTCGATGCTTGGATGGTTGGTCATCGTTTTTGGTGGTTCCATCCATGTGGGCGACAGGATCCGTGTTGATATGGATGGTATAAAGTACGTGGGTGACGTTATGGACATCTCTCTCTTGCGAATTACAATTTTAGAAGACATTACACTCACTACCTATAAAGTCAACCGTAGAGCAGGGCGTATTTTATTTATCCCTAACAACTATGTCTTTACCCGTATGATCGCCAACTACTCGCATGACTCTCTTAAAACTGTTTGGGATGGTATTGATGTTACTGTCACTTTTGACTCCAACCATAAAAAAGCGGTACAACTGGCCAAAGAGATTACAAGAAAATACTCTAAAGGTTACACAGACATCACCCGTAAACAGCTTAACAAACTGCGTCACAAGTACAGTCTAAAAAACACCAATGTAGAACCACGTGTCTTCTCATTTATAGAGGCCAACGGTCTTAACATCAGTGCCTGGTATCTTACCAATGCCTATGCAACGCTCACACTTAGAAGTAGCATCTCAGCAGAGATCATCGACGCATTTAATGCAGAAGAGGACATCACCATCGCTTACCCAACACAACAACTCAATCTTACTATGAACAAAAAGAGAGAAATCACACCTCCCGATGATGTGGAGGTGATATCATGAGTCAAAAGAAAAAGGTCTATGTAAAAACTTTCGGCTGCCGTACCAATGTATTTGACTCTCAAGTCATGATGAGCTCACTTGAAGACTTTGACATTACTGAAAACGAAGCAGAAGCTGACATCGTTATCGTCAACTCATGTACGGTTACCAATGGTGCAGATGTCGGTGTACGTGGCTACATTAATGGTATAGAAAAAGCAGGAAAGGCACAAGTCTATCTTACCGGTTGTGGTGCCCATACCAAAGGGGAGTCTCTCTTTGACAACAAAAAGGTATTTGGTGTCTTTGGGCAGTCAGAAAAGACCAAGATCAATGGACTACTGAAAGAGAAAGAACGTTTTTACGAACTGGGTGACCTGGACTTTGTGGATGACACCATCGTTGAAGAGTTTGTTGGAAAGTCTCGTGCTTTTATTAAAATTCAAGAGGGATGTGACTTTCGCTGTTCGTACTGCATTATCCCTTTTGTACGTGGAGATTCGCGTTCTATGGATGAGGCCAAGATCTTAGAGCAGGTACGTACACTTGCCCTTAATGGTTTTGGAGAGTTCATTCTGACAGGAACCAATGTAGGCTCTTATGGTGACAAAAAAGCAAGCTCATTAGCACAACTTCTTAAAAAAATGTCTCAGATACGCGGGGTAAGACGCATCCGTTTGGGATCATTGGAACCTATACAGATCTCTTCTGAATTTGAAGAGATCTTGGATGAACCGTGGCTTGAAAAGCACCTGCACATTGCCCTGCAACACACATCACCCACTATGTTAAAGCTGATGAATCGCCGTAACAAGTTTAGCAGTGACATCGCCCTTTTTGAACGCTTACGTGAAAAGGGATTTGCTTTAGGTACTGACTTTATCGTTGGACACCCGGGTGAGAGTGAGTCACTCTGGCAAGAGGCCATGGCTAACCTGAAAAACCTGCCACTTACCCACGTTCATGCCTTTAGTTACTCTAAACGCGACGGTACCCCTTCTGCAACAATGAGAGGTGAGGTCAATGGTAAGCTCGCCAAAACACGTCTTAAAGAGCTTACAGACCTGGTCGCAAAAAACAATTATGATTTTAGAAACGCCTTTGCGCAACAACCCTTAGATATTTTAATCGAGAGTGAAAAAGAGGGTAGGTTCCATGGACTTGACCAATACTTTAATAAAATCATCATAGAAAGTCCTAATGACTTGGTTGGTAACTGGTTGCAGATAGAAAACTATGAGGTTAAAGAGGAAGGAAACTATGTTAAGTTTTAAAAACAACCGTACGATTCTCATCATCTCTGCCAGTATTGTCATTTTATTGGTTGCCTTTGCCCTCTTAAGAGACACTTCAGAGCCTGCTTCTCTTGCAAAAATAGCAAAACTTGTAAAAACACAGCAGGTAGAAAATGTCATCGCCTGTGATACTCACTATTACTTTGAAACAGCAGACAAGCTCTATAGCATCCCCATTTCACAAGTCTCTCCAAGACTTCTTAAAAACTATAGTGTACAAGTTCATAAAGACAATCGTTACCTTCTGTATATTGCACTGTTTATTATCTTAATAGGTGCGTTTTCTTATGCCCTTCGTTATTTCATAAAACAGAGAGAGCAGACTGAGACCCTCCCTTTTCAACCCACTTCCTCACCATCTTCTGACGATTCCACACTCTTGGAGCCTGTTGATTCTGATGTCACTTTTGACGATATTGGTGGAATCACTGATGTCAAAGAGGAGCTTCAAGAGATCATAGATTTTTTAAAAAACAGTTCACGTTTCACATCATTTGGTGCCAGAATGCCAAGAGGTGTTTTGTTGGTAGGTCCTCCTGGTGTTGGTAAAACGATGATAGCCAAGGCAGTTGCTGCTGAAGCCGGTGTCCCGTTTTACTATCAAAGTGCGGCCTCTTTTGTTCAAATCTATGTGGGTATGGGTGCCAAACGTGTGCACGAACTTTTCAGCGCAGCCAAAAACAACGCTCCTTCCATCATCTTTATTGATGAGATAGACGCCGTGGGAAAAGAGCGTGATGGCAACCGCTCTGATGAAAGAGAGGCGACACTGAACCAACTGCTGACAGAGATGGATGGTTTTGAAGACAGTAGTGGCGTTATCGTCGTTGCAGCTACAAACAAAATAGAGGTCTTGGATGCAGCACTTTTAAGAGCAGGGCGTTTTGATCGTCGTGTTTTTGTAGAACTGCCTACACCAACCGAACGTGCTTCGATCTTGAACAAGTATCTTGCAAAAGTTCCCAACACTTTAGATGTAGATGAGATCGTCACTATGAGTGTTGGCTTTAATGGCGCCTCTTTAGCGACACTTGTAAATGAGGCCGCACTCTTGGCACTACGTTTAAAAGAGCCTCAAGTCACTATGGAACATTTTTATGCGGTTAAAGACAAGGTAGCCTATGGTAAGAAAAAGTTACAGATCTTAACTGAGACACAAAAAAAGTTTAGAGCACGTTACCTTGCAGCTAAAGCTGTTATGGCCCAGAACCATCAACTCCCTTTTGAGAAGGTGATGCTCTCGTCTGAAACCATTAAACCTCAGTTAGGGTCTCCACTCATAAAAAGTGAGATTCAAGCCCATATCAAAGTACTGTTAGCCGGTCTTGTAGGATGTGATATACGTTTTGATGAACATGCAAGTAATGCGCAGACAGACTTGAAACAGGCCAAAAAGCTGGCTTTAGACATGATAGAGAAATTTGGTATGGGGCAGAGTGTTGTAGGTACATCGCGTGAAGAGGTAGAGATATTGGACCTTCTCTATAAAGAGGTACATACAGAACTTATCACCTATGAAAAAGCTATAAACACTATAGAGTCTGTCTTGCTTGAGAAAGAGGCCATTACTCAAGAAGATGTGGAAAAAATAGTTGGATAAGCACTTTTACAGTGGCTTTGCCCTACAAAATGAGGCCCATTTTTTTAAACCCTTTAGAAATAGTTCACCTTATAGTGTCAGTGGCTTTAGCTATGGGGCTATCAACGCTTTTGAGCATGTACTTGCCAGTACCAAACGCATCGATGTATTACAGCTCTTTTCACCCGCTTTTTTTCAAGAGAAACCTGAAAAGTACAAACGTCTACAGCGTATGGGCTATAAAAAATCTGCTCTAAGTTATATAGAAAAGTTTAGTGAAAACTGCTTTTTACCACACCAAAAAGCACCTTTAGAGCAGGGTGACCATACACCTGAAGATCTTGATAGACTCTTGGATTATGTGTGGGATATAGAGAAGTTACAGAATCTGTCAGCACGAGGTACCAAAATAGAGGTCTATCTTGGAGCTCAAGACCATATTAATGATGTTGAAGCAGCTTATGCTTTTTTTAAACCCTTGTCTACCGTAACATTAATACAAGGTGCTAACCATTTTTTACAAACAGGAGAAGATAATGTGTCAAATTAAAATAGGGGTGATTACTGCCTCAGACAGAGCAAGTGCAGGGATTTATGATGATATCTCAGGTGTTGCCATACAAGATACGATGAAAGCGTATCTAAAAAGTGAATTTGAGATCGTCTATCGTTGTATCCCTGATGAACAAGAACAGATAGAAGAGACCATGAAAACACTTTGTGATGAAGAAGAGTGTTGTCTTGTGGTCACAACAGGAGGTACAGGACCTGCTTTGAGAGATGTTACTCCCGAAGCTACAGAAAATGTTTGTGAAAAGATGATGCCAGGTTTTGGAGAGTTGATGCGTCAGGTCTCTTTACAGTATGTACCTACTGCCATTTTGTCACGTCAAACAGCAGGCATACGTGGGAAATCTCTCATTATCAACCTTCCCGGAAAACCAAAGTCTATTAGAGAATGTCTTGATGCAGTGTTTCCTGCTGTACCTTACTGTATTGATCTTATAGAAGGGCCATACTTAGAGTGTGATGAAAGTGTCATAAAAGCTTTCAGACCAAAAAACAAATAATTGTTTTTAACATGCTATAGTATATAATCATATAAAAGACAACAAGGTACATTTTTCCATGCAAAAGCACTCCATATATGACAATCTTTTTTCATGTGATCATCCTCCAGAATTGGTCTACATGATGACAAAGGCTTTACAAAAAGATGTATTAATGTCTACTGTTGTTGGTATTGCTCTCTATATTATTTTACTCAGTGAGTACGTTCCTTTAACCTTAATGATACTCTGGATACTTTTACAACTGGTACTCTCTATAGTAAGAGCTACTATGGCTCGAAAGATCGAGCACCTCACTAAAACAAAATCTCTTTTACAAAAACATTATTTACGTCTGAGTATTGCGACAACAGGTTTATCTGCACTTTTATGGGGCATGGCCACTTGGTTTGCCATTATCTATGCACCTGCTGAGTTTGGATACTACATGTTGGCCATGATTTTAGCATTGACCACAGGTGCTACTATGACTTTAGGCTCAGTGTATCAGGCTTATTTCGTCTTTATATGGACTCTTTTGATCATGATAGCATCAGCCTTTTTATATTATGGTGATGACACCCATATCATTGTTGCCATCATCAGTCTTATTACCATCACCTTCTTAACAGCAACAGGTGCTGACTATTATAAAAAACTCAGAGAAATTGCATCACTGAGTGTGCAGTTACAGGAGTTCAACACAGCACTAGAAGAGCGTGTTACCAAAGAGGTTGCTAAAAATATTGCTAAAGATATACAGCTTATGCATCAGTCCCGTCTTGCACAGATGGGTGAGATGATCAGTATGATCGCCCATCAATGGCGCCAACCACTGCATATTATCTCAAGTGCCGCAACAGATATGGATTTTAAGATCCAACTAGGCACTATAGATAATGAAACCTGTCTGAAAAACATCACTACCATCAACACCTTGACCCAACACCTCTCAGCAACGATCGACGATTTTAGAGACTTCTTTAAGGTCACTAAAGAGAGAGAAGAGACCTCTTTAGATGAAGTGGTCAATGTTACATTAAAGATCATGAAAGAGTATGTCGAGAACAAAAAGATTGTGATCAATGCCGACCTCAATAGCAGTGAACGTTTTATGTCCTTTCCAAATGAACTGAAACAGGTTCTCATTAACCTGCTTAAAAATGCTGAAGATGCTCTTTTGGAAAAAGGTATTGATGGGGCTAAGATAGAGATTAAGACAGATACGGATACGCGCTATTATTATCTTGAAGTCTGTGACAATGCTGGTGGCATCGATGAAAAGATCATTGGTAATATCTTTAATGCTTATTTCACCACAAAAGATGAAGACAAGGGAACAGGACTTGGACTCTATATGAGTAAAAGAATTATACAAGAGCATTGTGGTGGTACACTGAGTGTTAAAAACACTCTGGCAGGTGTATGTTTTAGCATCTCACTTCCTAAAAGTACCGCTTTACCAGCAACAACAGTAGAAAGAGCTACACTTTAGATCTCCGTCCATTTACACTTACAGTGCCAGTCTAATACCTACCGGACAATGGTCTGAACCTGTAACCTCTTGTAAGATGAATGCATCTTCTAAAACTTCAGCCAAATCATCTGAGATAAAGAAGTAATCTATTCTCCAGCCTACATTTTTAGCGCGGGCGCCTGAACGATATGACCACCAGCTATATTCATCTTCTTTATTACCATGAACATATCTAAAAGTATCAATATAACCATGATCAACCAACTTATCCATCCATTCACGCTCTATAGGTAAAAAACCTGACGTTTTGGAGTTGGCCTTAGGATTTTTCAGGTCTATCTCTGTATGTGCTGTGTTGACATCACCACAGATGACTATAGATTTTCCAGCATCACGAAGCGCATCACAGTAGGTTAAAAATTCTTCATAAAACTTCATCTTTACTGCCAAACGTTCTTCATTTTTCTGCCCATTTGGAAAGTAGACATTAAAAAGTACAAAGTCACCATAATCTTGTTCTATGATGCGACCTTCATGGTCCAAGTCTATGTCATAACGATTGTTGGTGTAAGTAGGGGAGAGTTGAGAATAGACTGCCGTTCCTGAATACCCTTTTTTATCAGCACTGTTCACAGCGAGTGTCTCAAAGGAAGTCTCAAAAAGGTTGTCAGGGATCTGCTCGGGCAGCGCTTTGATCTCTTGAAGACAGAGGATATCGGGTTGACGAGTGTCTATCCATTTTAACGCCTCTTTGTTAGCTACTGCGCGGATACCATTTACGTTCCATGAGATAATTTCAATACTATCAGACATTATAGATCCTTATTAATTCTTGGTGTATTTTACAGTGAAAAGCTTATGATGAAATTTGCTATTTTTTAGCGTTGATTGGTTATCATTGCGCAGGTACAACATGTGGTTGCTTGTTTCAACTGAGACAAGAGGAAAGTCCGGGCTGCTGTAAGACAGGGTTCCATCTAACGGATGGCCGACGTAAGTCGAGGGACAGTGCAACAGAAAATAGACCGCCACTTTAATTTTGAATGAGACTTTATAAGTCTAGTCGCTATGAGACTAAAGATGAATCCATATATGGTTTTCTCGCCCAAAAGTGTAGCTTTAGTGCCACAGCGGCTAGTATAGAGAAGAGGGGCTTTTGCTCCACTCTCGTTCAAATAGTGGTAAGGGTGAAACGGTGGGGTAAGAGCCTACCAGCTCCTTGAGTAATCTTGGAGGCTATGTAAACCCAACCTGGCAGCAAGAGACAGATGGTTAGCGTCTTACATTGCTATTGTCTCGCTAGAGCTATATAGTAATATATAGAGTAGATTAATTTCCACATCAACAAAACCCGGCTTATTGTTGTACCTACTTCTTAGTCATACTTCTTAAATCGTTCTAACTACTCAATAGCATCTTCATTAACATGTTCCTTTAATTTTAAAAGTGACAATTCTAAAGAACAATTCAGGGTACCTCTAAAAACCCTAGCCATCCTCAGCACTAGAGAGGAAGATGCCCTTCATTCAAAAAACAATATTGGTACTGACCCCATTTAAATTAATATATAAGTATAGTATTAAGTAAAATAAGTTATTATTGCATATCTTTCAAAACAGGAATTAATATGTTTAAACAAAATACACTTTTAATTGGAGTCGCTTCACTGCTACTTGTAGATTATAGCAAGAGAGTGGTTACTCCAACAGTGGGATTCACACTACAGAGCTTCTATCTATTAACGAGGATATAAAATGACAAATTTACGTAAAAAAGCCAAAACATTTTTAGATAAATTTGAAATAATTCTTAGCCGTTTGGCTGATAAGATCTTGTAAGGAGGATAAGATGAACATTAATAGTAAAGCATACTTACTTCTCAAAAAAGTTATAAAAGACAACCCAACCATTACTGCTGGAGATATGGGAAGGCTTATTAATCTAATCTTCCACAATCCTCAAGGCTGATTTACACTATCCGCCCCTATTTTAATTAATAACATATCAGTATATTATGAAGTATCATTAAGTTACT
>JALSUN010000165.1 GCA_027061425.1 Helicobacteraceae bacterium | reverse complement strand
ATAAAAAGATGGAAGGAGGTCTCAATAAGGTTGAAGCGGCCATCGAGGGAACCAAAGAGATTGCCTTCTCCATCATGGCCATCTCCGCCATGCTTTTGGCGGTCTTTGTTCCGGTCAGTATGATGAGTGGTATCGTTGGTCAGTTTTTTAATGCCTTTGCCTTCACCGTGGCTATTGGTATTTTTATCTCTTACTTTGTTGCCATCATGCTCATACCCGCTTTGAGTGCACGTGTCTTACAAAAAGGGGAGTCCAAGTTCTATCATGCAACAGAACCTATCTTTGTCTGGATCGATAGAAGTTATGTGAAGATCGTTTCGTTGACGGTCAAGTATGCCAAAACGACAATCCTACTTGCCTTTTTAACCTTGATCGGCAGTTTTTCACTGGCAGGTCAGATCGGGATGGACTTTGCACCTAAAGAGGACAAGAGTGAGATAGAGGTGACACTAAAAGCCCCTATTGGCGTGAGTCTTGAAGAGATGCACCGCCGTTCAGAGGCCATCAGTGATGTAGTCCGAGAAAACCCTTATGTTGAGTACACGGCATTGACAGTTGCCTACAACACCACCCACGATGCCAACCGTGCCCAACTCTATGTCAAACTGCGAGATGTCAGTCTGCGTGAAGTGACACAGGCTCAGATCATTGTTGACCTGAGAAAGAAGCTCAAAGGATTTAAAGGTTTTGAGACCATCGCGGTAGCAGACATCCCTTCTATCAAAGGTGCGGGTGCCAACTCCCCTTTTGTCATGGTTGTTCAAGGTTCAGACTTTGATGCCTTGCAGGTAGCGGCAGACAAGATCATGGATCGCATGAAGGCGCATAAGGGGATCGTCGAAGTCACTTCAAACTATGAGACGGGGAAACCGGAACTGACTATCAACCTGTTACGTGCAGAGAGTACCAACCTTGGGGTCTCTGCACAGGAGATCAGTGCCATTATCTCTACCGTACTTTCGAGTGATCGTGCTATCTCGCAGTTTGAAGAGAATGGTAAGCAGTATGACATCACGATGCGTTTCTCTGATCTATACCGTAAGACAGTAGATGACTTGAAACGCCTTGAGGTAAAGACAGCGTATGGAGACTTTGTGCCACTAGAGGGTCTGGTTAACTTTGTAGAGTCTACCGGTCCTGTCTCTATCAACCACTATAACCGTCAACGTCAGATCAGCATACAGGCCAACCTTGATGGTATACCGCTTGGAGAAGCGGTCGATGTTGCGGTCGATGGGATACAAAAAGATTTAGGGGATAGTCTGAAGTTTAGTTTCTTGGGTATGGCTGATGAGATGAAGAAGATGGGTAAAGAGTTTGGAATCGCCTTTGGACTGGCATTTTTGATGATGTACATCATCCTGGCAGCACTCTATGAGTCTCTGCTCCAGCCACTTATTATTATGGTCGCACTCCCAATGTCTTTCATTGGGGTGCTTTTAGCCCTGATTATTGCCGGTAAAAGTTTCAATCTCTTTACGATGATGGGTATCATCCTCCTAATGGGTATGGTGGGTAAAAATGCCGTTTTACTGGTGGACTTCGCCAACCAACAGCTCAAAAAAGGGGCGACCGTCTCTGAGGCTCTGGTCTTAGCCGGTGAAAAACGTCTACGCCCTATCCTGATGACCACCTTCGCGATGGTCTTTGCGATGCTGCCGCTTGTCTTTATGAAAGGAGCTGGTTATGAGAGTAATTCCCCGATGGCGACGGCTGTTGTAGGTGGTCTTATCTCCTCCATGCTACTGACCCTGCTTGTCGTACCTGCAATCTACAAGTTTTTCAGTCCGCTAGATATGTGGATGCGTAAGTTTTATGACTTGAGTTTTATGAAGACTATTAAAAAGAGAGAGGAGAAGTGAACACATAGGGAGACTTAAGTGCTCATCTTCATAGTTGACACTCTAAAAGCGTTGTATATTTAAAAATATAACGCTATACTTTCTTATCTAAAAGATGAGAGAGGATTAACGTGTATAGACTACTTCTTATATCACTACTATTGACCTCTTTACAGGCACAAGAGATTACTATAGCTGTGTCGGCCAATGTAAGCTATGCTATAGAGCGTTTGATTACCGCTTTTAACAAAACCCACCCAGAGACAAAAGTACAAGTAATTTTAGGCAGTAGCGGGAAGTTGACAGCGCAGATACAAAACGGTGCACCTTATGGTCTCTTCCTCTCTGCTGACATGGCTTATCCTGAGCGACTTTACAAAAAGAACATCGCCATTACGGTCCCCAAAGTATATGCTCAAGGCACTTTGGCTTTTTTTAGCACAAAAGTAGAGGACTTTGAACATCCTATGGAGTTATTAATATCTTCTGAAATTAGAAAAATAGCGGTAGGAAACCCGAAAACAGCACCTTATGGTAGGGCAACTCAAGAGGCTCTACAAAAGGCTAAGGTTTATAAAAAGATAAAGGATAAACTCATTTATGGTGGTTCCATCTCCCAAACACTCTCCTACGCGATGACTGCAGCAGACATGGGTATCGTTGCTACTTCCGCACTCTATAGTCCTAAGATGTCTCGTTATAAAGAGCACCAAAACTGGGTTAGTGTAGATAAACATCTCTATAAAGCTATCGATCAGGGTGTTGTACTTTTAAAGTATGCTCAAGAGAAAAAAGGCTATCGGGAATTTTATGACTTTATTTTGAGTTCCAAGGCAAAAAAAATCTTTAAAACATATGGGTATATCGTCAAATGAATATGATAAAAGTAGTCATCAGTGATATCGCTTCTATGGAGCATCTGAATGTGGTCTCGTTTCTCTGTGGTAAGGATGAACTGCGAATGATGTCACTGGACTTGGATGAGAAGATGAAGGTGGGTCGTGAGGTCTATGTGGGTACTAAGGCGTCAAATATCTCTCTGGCTAAAGACTTAAGTGGTCTTATCAGTCTCTCCAACCAACTGCTATGTAAGGTTGAAGCTATAGACCATGGGTCACTGTTGTGCAGTGTAACACTGAAGTATCATGATGTTCTGCTAGAGAGTGTGATTACAGAAGCGTCAGTAGAGAAAATGGGGTTAGTGGTTGGTGAAGTGGTGACAGCACTCATCAAAGCGAGTGAACTCTCTATTGTGGAGGGCTATGATGCTTGATTTTGAACCTTTTTGGCTCTCTTTTAAGTTGGCAAGTATTGTGACGCTCATTCTCTTTTTCATCGCCGTTCCTGTAGCCTGGTGGCTCTCTGCAACACGTTGCAGATGCAAACCTTTTATAGAGGCAGTGGTGTCGCTTCCTATTGTACTTCCTCCCTCTGTTTTGGGCTTTTACATTTTGTATGCACTCTCTTACAATGCGCCTCTTGGTGCCTTTTTTGATGAGGTCTTTGGCATTAAACTGGTATTTAACTTCACAGGTCTGGTCATTGCAAGCTGTTTTTACTCTTTTCCTTTTATGGTGCAACCCCTTCAAGGTGGGTTTGAATCACTCAACAAAAACATGTTAGAAGCTTCATACATCGCAGGTAAAAGCAAGTTTCAGACTTTAGTCCGCGTGGCACTTCCTAATATCAAACCGGCACTTCTAAGTGCCATTATCATTACTTTTGCTCACACTGTGGGAGAATTTGGAGTAGTCTTGATGGTAGGTGGCTCTATACCGGGGGAGACGAAGGTGGCCTCTGTCGCCATCTATGAGATGGTTGAGATTATGGACTACTCTCAAGCCCATATCTATAGTGGGATTATGTTGGTGATGAGCTTTGTTGTACTACTTGGAGTGTATCTTTTTAATGCCCGATATAAACGTACCATAGGGGTAGGTGTATGATAAATATAGACATAAGGAAAACACTTTTAGGGAGCAGTGGCGAGATGCAACTGCGTGTAAAACTTAACCTAAAGACAGGCAGTTTTATAGCCATATCTGGAGAGAGTGGAAGTGGAAAAAGTACACTATTGCGTATTTTGGCAGGGTTGGAAGAGGCTACTGGAGAGATAAGCGTGGGTGATGCTCAGTGGCAAGGTAAGAACTTTTTGCTTCCACCTCAAAAAAGAGACATTGGTTTTGTTTTTCAAGATTATGCCCTTTTTGAGAACATGAATGTTTTAGAGAACCTTCTTTTTGTTGTTAAAGATAAGGCTTTGGCAGAGGAACTTCTTGAACTCACCCACCTTAGTGCGCTAAAAAATCGTTATCCCAACACTTTAAGTGGGGGTCAAAAACAGCGTGTGGCACTCTGTCGTGCGCTGATGAAGCGTCCTAAACTCCTGCTCTTAGATGAACCCCTCTCTGCACTGGACCCCAAAATCCGTACCCAACTTCAAGGTGACATCTTAAAACTACACAAACGTTTTAAAACCACAACATTAATGGTCAGTCATGACCCGAGTGAAATCTACCGCTTGGCAGAAAGTGTTGTTCTCTTAGACAAAGGGTTTGTTCAAGAGGTGACAACACCTAAAAAGCTCTTTTTGAAAACACAAGGCAGTCAGAAGTTTGCTTTACAAGGTGAAATCGTAGAAATCATCAGTGTGGATGTCATCTTTATAGCCGTTGTAGCGATAGGTCAGCAGTTGGTAGAGGTTGTTCTAGACAGACACGAGGCCAAGATGTTCCATGCAGGGGATAGTGTTAAAGTAAGCACAAAAGCCTTTGCACCAACACTGACAAAATTACTCTAGTACTGATGCGCTAAAAAGGCATCTTAGACATGATGATCTCTTTTTGGTCAACATAAGGTCGACAATCCTTACCTCCGAGTTTTTGACATATCTCTTTCCACTGCTCTGTGTGTCCCCCACTGTCCTCTTCAAAATGTCCCAGTGAAAACATGAGTGCATGAGCATACTCATGGGCGATGACACTCTCTACCATATAGTCCATACTCTCTTGCATCACTTTTTTGTTAAGATAGATGGTGATTTTGCCTTCATTAAAAGTGGTGAGCCCATACAGACGACCTGGAAACTTGTCGGTGACGTTGAGGTCATAGTGCTTTTCATACCCAAAGGCTTTGCGCATGTTTTGTAAAATCTCTTTCTCTTTAAGTGTAATACGTTGCTGGTTTTTTTGAGACAGAGGTTGGTCTTTAAAGGTATGTGAAGTGTAGTAATTTTTTGCAAGAACGCCAAGGGCAATGAAAATGATGAGAAGAAAGAATTTTTCCAGCTTTTTATTAAAATGCATTTTGACCTTATCTATGGTTGATTTCACATTATTTAGATGCCCATTATATCTATAGAGTAGCTATTTCACCATATAAAAATTATATTTTAGCTATTTCTTGTTTTAAGATAGACTTAGATAAATACAATACTAAAAATGAGTGAAGGTGAACAATGATAATTACAGAGCAGGTCTATCTAAAATTGTTCTTGTATGGCTAAATGAGACAGATGCTTAGAGTTTTACACTTCTCTGACACTCATGTAGGTCTTCAAGTCCGGCATATGGGCTGGAAAAAATGGTTTTCCAAACGTGCTATTGGCGCGATCAACCTTGCTCGTGGACGTGCAAAGTATTTTGATGATGTAGAAGAGAAACTGACTGCCTTGATCGCCTTTAAAGAGGCGAACGACATTGACTTGGTTATACATACAGGCGATTACACCGCACTCGGTTTAGAGAGTGAACTCAAGCTGGCTAAAGAGATGGTAACACCACTGATGACACCGCCTCAAAGTTATGTCACGGTTCCCGGTAATCATGACATCTACGTACATGAAGGCAACAGTCACTACCGTTTTTCTGAACAGTTCTGTTCTGTCTTACAAAATGATCTGCCTGAATACTGCAGAGGAGGGCATTGGCCTTTGGTACGTCTGGTGGGAGATGATGTGGCTGTTGTTGCCTTGAACTCTTCACGTCCTAATTTGCCATGGCGCTCTAATGGCATCATTCCCGAAGAACAGCTTACTGCTTTAGAGGCGTTACTTCAAGACCCTCGTGTTAAAGAGAGATACATCTTTGTCATAACACATTACGCAGCACGTCTTCAAAACGGTGAACCTGATACGAAGCTGCATGGACTGATTAATGCGGATCAGCTTTTAGAGAAGTGCAAGGTTATACGTTCCGGGGCCTTACTCTGTGGACATGTTCATAAAACTTACCAAGTGGACTTAGAGGGCATGGCCTGTGAACTTTACTGTGCGGGTTCAGCAACAATGCAAAGGCATGAGGGGTTTTGGGTCTATGAGGTCAAAGAGAAAAAGTTAGAAGCCAAAAAAGTCGTTTGGGATGAAACTGCGTCATGTTATAGCTATGCGCTTACCAGAAGTAATTATAGGGTACCTTTAAATTAAATGCAAAAGTATATATTATGCTTATGCCTTATAACATTGTTTTTCATAAGCTCTTTAGTAGCAAAACCTTCCAAGTATTTGAATTATTATCAGGTTAGTGATACTGTCTGTTATCATACGGGTCGTGCTATCATCGCTTACACTAAAAATACTTTCGAATCTTGTCTTCCCCTGTCTAATGTTGATGTAGGAAGTTTTAAAGCTTTGAACACTGTTTATGCAAAAGATAAAACCCATGTTTATTATAAAGAAAAGCTTATTAAGCGTGATGCCCAATCCTTTATGGCTTTGAGTAGTGAACTCACTTATGACAAACATGGCTTTTATCGTAACAACAGAAAATTCCATGTGAAGCAAAATGGATTTATGAAAATGTGTAAAAACCCTAATGCTACGCAGAGGGATACCCTCAGTAAGTTACTGATGTCTATAGAGACTGATTTAAAGTACTCTCAAGAGAACTGCAAGCTTCTACAAGCTTATTATCAAAGCTATTCTACCTTTCATTTATCTGAGCAACACATTAAAGATATCACGCCATTGAGCTATTTTAAAAATACTAAAAGCCTGTTTTTGTCAGGTAATAATATAACAGATGTTTCTTCTCTAAAAGGCTTAAACAATCTCTCATTTTTAACCCTTGAAGGTTCTGATATTATAGACTTTTCACCACTGTACCCCTTGCCCATAGAGTACCTAAGTATTTCAATCTCTGAACATACAAAACTTGACGCTATCCCTTCATTATCACAATTAACTACCTTAGAAATATCAGGATTAAAAGGTAAAGAACCTTCGCTTAACTTATGCGATTTGAAGGGACTCAAAAACTTAAAGAAATTAACTTTACATAACACGGGTTTGAAAGACTTAAAGTGCATTGACAACTTCAAAGAACTTGAAACTCTAAGTATTATTGGTTCTCAATTAAAAGATATAGATGATATTAGACATTTGAAAAAGCTTCAAAGTCTCTTTTTAGAAAATACACCCGTCACTAACCTTTGTGTTTTATCAGAGCTTCCAAACTTAACACGCATAAATCTTAAAAAGACGGGTGTTAGAAACTTAGGGTGTTTGCATACTTCTACAAGTTTACAAGTTATTTTTGCCACTGCCCATAAGTTCTCTTGGTGTTCTCCTACATCATATGAAGAGCTTAAGTCGGGTATCTCTTGTTTTAACAAAGATGGCACTGAGAAGTCTTTTTTTAGGAAGGCACTGCAATATGCCCATCCAAATTAAGGGAAGTTACACTTGCAATTAGAATTTTAAAAGTCAATAGTTTAGTAGTTTCATTACACATGTATAGTTGAGTATAAAAGGAATTACATGGTCTCTATAGAAAATTAATATTGGATATAGGATTCGATTCTTACTAATATTTGTTTATCATTGTAACGATGTCATGATAGAGCTCTAAAATATCTTTTTTCAAAGATTCATCGCACTCAAACATGTCTAATTGAACTTCAAGGTTAGGTGTAGCTATAAACACCTCCTTTTCTTTTT
>JALSUN010000164.1 GCA_027061425.1 Helicobacteraceae bacterium | reverse complement strand
TGTGTTGGTGCATTGTAGCCACCTGCAGGTGCGCCAGAGTTCTGGTTGTCACCTTTAGAGTCTAACATCTGCATCGTCTCAACATTAATAGAGTGCTTAGAACGTTTGCCACCGTTTTGGTCTACCCATTGATCAAACTGTATACGTCCTTCAACTAGGATTTTAGACCCTTTACGAAGATACTGGTTGGCTACCTCTGCAGAGCGGCCAAAGAAAGTGATGTCTATAAACATGACTTCCTCTTTTTTCTCTCCATTTGAGGTAAATTTACGACTGGTAGCGATGGCAGTTTTTGCGATGGCAAGACTGGCCTGGCTGTAGCGTAGTTCAATATCACGTGTTAGGTTTCCTACTAGAATGACTTTGTTGTACATCTGGGTTTTCCTTTACTTATTCAGCTGCTGGAGCTTCAGTAGCCGGTGTTTCAGTAGCTGCTGCTTCAGTTGCCGGAGCTTCTTCAACTACTGGAGTTTCAGTTGCTGCTGCCGCTGCTGCTGCAACTGCTGCAGTTTTAGCTGCTACTTTCTTCTCAGTTTTAGCTACAAGTTCTTTCCAAGCTGTAACTTCACGCTTAGAATCGTACTTGATCGTAACGAAACGAAGAAGATCTTCGTTAATACGGAAACGACGCTCAACTTCTGCGATAGATGCAGGTGCCATTGTGTAATAAACAACATGGAAGTAACCACGCTCGTTTTTCTGGATAGGGTAAGCTAGTTTCTTAGTACCCATTTCGTCGCGAGCAACAATCTCAGCACCATTAGAAGTAAGAACTTCTTCGATAGCTGCGATAGAAGCTTTTGCTTCTTCTTCAGTTAGTGTAGGTTTAACAATTACTAGATTTTCGTAATGTCTCATAGAATATATCTCCTTTTGGTTTTGGTCCCTTATGGATCGAGTTTAGCGAACTAAACAGTCATATGCTTAAACTTAATGCTTTTGCACAAAGAGTAAGGAACGCGTGATTATACTCAAGTATAACTTAAGCTTTGTGTAAGTAGTGAAAAATACTAATCATACTCTATAAACTATTACAAAAGGAGACTTCTGTAGTCGCTACATCCACTTCTTGGTTTTAGAAGTGGCAACTGCTTCATAAGGATTGTCAGGCCAGTAATGTCTTTTGTACTTGCCTCTCAACTCCTTTTTCACTTCATCATAAGTGTTGTCCCAAAAACTTTTCAGATCTTTAGTCACCTGCATGGGACGTTTGGCAGGTGAGAGCAGCTCTATGGTTATGGTGACACTGTTGTTAAAAAGTTTGGGGGTCTCTGTGAGTCCAAAAAGCTCCTGGAGTCTGACTGAGAGTGTTGGTATTCTTGGATCGCTGTAATCTAAGGTGATCTTGGAGCCACTTGGCACTTTAAACCTTTCTGGAGCCAGATGCTCTAAGGCTTGCTGTTGCTCCCAATTGAGTTGGTTGAGTAAGATGGCATGGATATCTAGCTTTTGCAGTGCTCTGAATGTAGTGATACCATCTAGGTAAGGTGATAACCAATGATAGAGGCTGTGGAGTAATGCGTTGTCACTAAAGTCTGGGAAGCTCTCTTTTGGTGAGGCTGCATGAAAGGTTATAAAGTTTACCCGCTCTTGTAAAGCCTTCGCCTTTTTTGACCAGTTGAGTGCAGAGAGACCTTCCTCTTTGAGAGCATTTAAAAGTGCTTGTGTCACCAAGTCAGGTGTGATCTCTGTAGTAGGACGCTCTTTTAAGACAAGGGCGCCTAAGCGGGTTATTTCTCTTGCCTCTACTCTTTGAGAACTACTGTTCCATCTTGCCAAGATCTTACACTCTATTTGCGTTTTGAAATGTGTGTACAGGATCTCTTCATCTATAGCTAAAGCGCTGTATATTTGGGCGTTGGCCTTTGCTGCATCGAGATTGGCGATGACCAGATAGGGCGTGTTGAAAAGTGCATCTTCATGAAAAAGTTCTGCCCCTTTTCCTCCTGAAAGCAGGTAGCGTTTTTCATTAACACTACGTTGTTTGGCGATGCGATCAGGATAGGCGTAGGCAAGGAGCAGGGCGAGGGGGTCATTAGGCTTTTTTATTGTGCTGTTTTTGGTCTTGAGTTTTTGTTGAAAACGCTTGGCAGTTTGAAGAACACGCTGCAATGTAGCGTGGTGGACATAAGAGCTGTAGTGGTTTTCGTTTAGAGCGTTTAAACGTTCACTAAGATCCACACTTCGTCTTGCTTCTCCCATTAAGATATCCTTTTCTCCCAAAAGAGCGGCCAGCAGAGTCGCCTCTTTTTGCAGACCGTATACACCTGCTTTTAACATCATATGTCCTAGTCGTGGGTGTACTCCCAGTTTTAAGATGCTTTTGCCGTGTGCTGTGATCTGTTTTCCCTGCATGGCACCTAGTGAGACTAGAAGCTCTTGCGCGTGTGCTACAGATTTAGAGGACGGAAGATCAAGAAAACAGAGGCTACTCATATCTTCACTGCCCCACTGGGCAAGTTCAAGGAGTAGGGGACTTAGGTCACTGTTTAAAATTTCTGGGAGCGCATGTTTGAGGAGTACTTTGTGTTCATGCCAGAGACGGTAGCAGACCCCAGGTGCCTGACGACCTGCGCGACCACTTCTTTGGGTGGCGGCATCTTGAGAGATGTTTTGGGTGTGAAGGGTGTTCATGCCTGAACTGCTGTTAAACAGAGAGACCCGCTCCAAACCTGCATCAACAACAATGTGAACACCATCTATGGTAAGGCTACTCTCTGCAATGTTGGTTGCAAGCACCACTTTGCGTTGACCTTTAGGTGCAGGGGCGATGGCACGGTCTTGAGCCTGTTTGTTAAGGTCTCCAAACAGGGTGACCACAAAGGTGTCTCTCTCTTTTAAGCGCGCGTTGAGTCTTTTCTCAACCGCTCTGATCTCTTTTTGCCCGGGAAGAAAAACCAGAATACTCCCTTGATGTTGGGAGAGGGCGGTGAGTACTGTTTTGGTGACTAAAGCTGGGAGTGTTTTTGGTGTTGGTTCAGAGACACTGCGTTCTAAATAGTTGTGTTCAACGGCGTAACTTTTACCTTCACTACTAATGCATGGAGGATGGGAAAGTGCCTCAGAGAGGGCATCGGTGTTGAGTGTAGCAGACATCACCATGATTTTCAAGTCCTCGCGTAAAAGCTCTTGAGACTCTATGCTCAGTGCGAGTGCAAGGTCTCCGTGCAGGTTACGTTCATGAAACTCATCAAAAATAAGCAGTGCGACATCTTCAAGGGCTGGGTCGCTTTGTAACATCTTAGTGACAATGCCTTCTGTTACTACCACAATCTTTGTCTCTCTATTGAGACATCGGTCATCTCGTATCTGATACCCTACTGTCTTGCCCACAGCCTCACCTAACAACGAAGCCATGCGCGCTGCTGCTGCGCGGGCACTTAAACGTCTAGGCTCTAAGATAATAATCTTTTTTTCACCAAGCCATGTCTCATGGAGTAAGGCTAAGGGTACCGCCGTTGTCTTTCCTGCGCCAGGGGGTGCTTGTAGTATCAGTCTGTTGTTGTTTTGAAGAGTGGCAGTGATCTGTGGCAGTACGTGAGTGATGGGAAGGTTTTGCATGGGGTATTATAGACCAAGTGGCGTAAAACTTGGTCTGAAGACGAAAAATGGTTAGATGTATATCTCGCAGTGAAAGAGAGAAGTAATAGTCTATAAGTTATTTCCCTTTCTTAGGTGTAGTATAAGATGATAATGTGTGGAAATCATGTGAGATAGTGTAAAATGGCGTAAATATTTTGGTGGGAGATACTGTGCACAAAAAAACTGACAAAGGTCTTCATGCGAGCAACTTGCATCAAGAGCGTTATGATTTTGAGGCTTTGTGCTTCTCTCTTCCTGCCTTAAAGCCTTTTGTACAAAAAAATGTTTATGGCGATCTTTCTATAGACTTTTCAAATGCTGAAGCCGTGTTGATGCTTAACCGTGCACTATTAGCCCATTTTTACAGTGTTGAAAAGTGGCAAATACCTCAAGGCTATCTCTGCCCGCCTATCCCCGGTCGTGTAGATTACATACACTATATCGCTGACTTGCTGAGAGACTCAAAAGGTGCTCAACTGCAAGAAAATGATGCTGTTAAAGGTCTTGACATTGGTGTAGGTGCCAACTGTATCTATCCTATAGTAGGGTCTAGTGTTTATGGTTGGAAGTTTGTGGGTTCAGACGTGGACCGGGTCTCTGTGGCTTCAGCGCAAAAAATCGTTTCTGAAAACCCATCGCTTTGTGATGCTATAGAGATCCGAATGCAAAACAACCCTGAGCATATATTTACCAACATCATCGCTAAAAAAGAGCGTTTCGCCTTTAGTATGTGTAACCCTCCTTTTCACCGTTCGCCAGAAGAGGCAAGTGCGGGTACACAGCGTAAAAACAGAAACCTTAGCAAAAACAGGTTACAAAAGAGAGGGCTGAACTTCGGGGGTCAGGCCAATGAGTTGTGGTGTGAAGGTGGAGAGGTTGCTTTTATAAAAAAGATGATCATGCAAAGTGTGGTGCACTCTAAAAAGGTATTGTGGTTTACAACTTTAGTCTCTAAAAAAGAGAGTTTAAGTGCTATTTATAAGGCTTTAAAGAGAGTGAATCCTCAAAGAGTGGAGACTATAGAGATGAGGCAGGGGCAGAAGGTGACACGTATTGTCGCTTGGAGCTTTTTAGAGACAAAAGCCCACCGAGCATGGTTTAAAGCGGGATGACTTTACGCTCTATACTCGCTTGTAGGGTAGGTTTGAGACCAGGGAAAAGGTCGATGTTGAGTTTCTCTTCCAGGGTATCTACTGAGAGTCTATAGTTTTTCATCTGCTCAGGTTTGATCGCCTCATTAGGAACGATCCATGCCCACATCTTAGGACCATCTACTGTGTTGGGTGCATACACTGCCTTGTAGAAGTGTGTGGGTACCGCGATCTTATGGTGACCGATATGTTTGACCTCTTTATCTAGGTAAGCAACACCTGTAACGACATAGACCTCTTCATAGACATCTGCCAACTCACGAACACCGCGTTCAAGGTAAATCCAAGCATAACGGTTGAGTTTAGGGTCTTGCGGGACGATGTTAGACATCATAAAAGTTTCGGACGCCGCACTGTGGTCAGCACTCACATCTTCAAAAGGGACTAAAAAGCTTCTGTCTTGGGTACTGTAGGCATAATCACTAGAGGTAGCACGTTCTTTACGTTCAAGTGCATAGTCCCGTCTGTAACGAAAACCAGAGAGCTCAGATTTTTTGGTAAGTTCATCTCTTTTAAGGTGTTCTACTGCCCATAAAGGTGTTTTGGTGTCACGAGAATAACCCAAGATAAAACGTTTTTTACACAAGATCTTATCTACATCTTGAGTAGGAAGACCGGTGACATAACGGTTATCGCAATCTTGCGCAGAAAGTAGGGTGCTAACAGAGAGTATAAGTAAAATAGTTTTAAACAAAATAGACCTTGTAATAATGTATGCGTGACTTTATCTAAAGAAGTTATATTTAGTGTCAAAAATAAAAAGTAAAATCATAAAAAGTTATATAATGTTTCATTAATAAACACTATAAAACTAGAGAGAATAGTTATTTTATGTGAAATTGAGGTGTCCTTGAGTGTATATTTTGATAAGTATGGCTACAATCACAGATAAATAGCGACAAGGATGACAATGGCGGCGGGGTTTTTTGCAGTTTTTGATGATATCGCAGCACTTTTGGATGATGCGGCAATGATGAGTAAGGTAGCTGCAAAAAAAACAGCAGGTGTTTTAGGGGATGATTTGGCTGTGGGCGCAGAAAAAGCTTCGGGTTTTGCAGCTTCTCGTGAACTTCCTGTGTTGTGGGCAATTACTAAAGGTTCCTTGAGAAACAAGATGATTATTTTGCCTATAGCATTTGTACTGAGTGCTTTTACCCCTTGGGCTATCGTTCCTATTTTAATGTTAGGCGGTCTCTACTTGGCTTTTGAGGGGGCTGAAAAGATATATGAGTACCTGGTACCTCATGCTGAAGATGTTGAAGAGTCTTATGATTATAGTGAAGAAGAGATTTTGTTGTTGGAAAAAGAGAAGGTCAAATCTGCCATCTTGACAGACTTCATACTCTCTATAGAGATCGTCATCATCGCCTTAGGCAGTGTGGCAGAGAAAAGTTTACCGATTCAAATCATTGTTGTAAGTTTTGTCGCCTTTTTGGCAACGGTGGGTGTTTACGGGTTTGTGGCGATGTTGGTGCGCATGGATGATGTAGGATTTAAGTTTATAGAGATAGCCAAAGGAAAAGAGAACCTACTTAAAAAAGTGGGTGAAGTTTTAGTGGTGGCTCTTCCTAAAGTCATAAAGGTACTTACCGTTGTTGGTACTTTGGCGATGCTCCTTGTTGCGGGTGGTATCTATGTACATCATCTCGAAACCCTGCACCACGCCTTAGCATTTATGCCTTCACTGTTGGCAGAGGTCTTGGTTGGTTTTGTAGTTGGCAGTGTGGTTTTGGGAGTAGAAAAAAGTGTTGTTGCGCTTAAAAATATGTTTAGAAAGTAGAATTATATATGTTTAAAATCATACTTTTCGCTCTATTGTTGGTACTACAGTTAGAAGCAAAAATGGATGTAGCTGATCCCTACAAAGATGTTATTTACTACACACTAGACAACGGCATGGAAGTCTACCTCTTAAATGACGATAAGGCTGAACAGACAGCGGTACGGGTAGTGGTTCATGTAGGAAGTGCCTTAGAAGATGAGAAAACCTCCGGTCTGGCACATCTTGTAGAACATATGGTGTTTAGAGACCAAAATGTTGAAGAGGGTGACTACCTTGACTATATCAAAGCTCAAGGCGGTAGTGGGGTCAATGCCTACACCAAAGCATATGAGACAGAGTATCTGGGTCAAATCAGTAAAGAGAAGTCTCTGTGGTTGGTAGAGACATTTGCAAAGATGCTCTCCGACATTAACGCAACTGAAGATGACTTAGAAGCTGAAAAGGGTGCGGTACAAAACGAGATAGGTATCTATAAAACCCGCGATCGGTTAGTATATGGACTTAAAACTTTTTTCGAAACGATTAGCCCTCCTAAAGAGGACTACTATAATGATGCGTTTGGTGTAGTGTCAAAAAGTGCAAATCCAGCTTACTGGGCTACACTCAACAACCCTGACTTTACACTTGAAGCGGTGAAAAAGCACTATAAAAAGTACTATTATCCTCAAAACATGAAGCTTATAGTAGCCGGAAACTTCGATGTAAATCAGATGAAAAAGTGCATCTGTGACACGTTTACAAAACCAAACACCAGTGCAAAAAAGACGATGTCCAAGCCTACTCAATCACTCTCTCTTAACCATAAACCTTACTATAGAGCCACTTATGGTAACGAAGAAAACAGCGGGTTTGTAGGAGCCAAGTACCTCTTAGATGATTATAAACGTTATCTTATAGTGAATGCTTATATGGATAACGTGGCCAAGCGCATACAACAACATCTGCGTAACAAACTTGGGCAGAGTTATGGGGTGAGTGCTTCTGCTTATAATGATGGAAAAGCGGGGATGGTTCTTTTAAACTATGATGGTTTGGAAGAAGATTTTGAACGTAACCGTCTCTATATTGATGAGACCTTAGAAGCCGATGCTCGAAAGATGGACAAAAAGCATATAGCTGATGCTTTGAAAGCTTATGAAACCAACAATTATGAGAGTTTTGAACATCATGTAGACGACCTACTAACCCGTATATCAACCGTGGACTATTTGCGAGAAGAGCAGAACATTACCAGACGCACGTCATTTGAGATCTTTAAAAGTATCACCCCTCAGGAGTTTCAAGAGATAGTCACTGCATTTTTAAATCCTCAAAATCGATATGAGATGATCTATTCGCAAGGGGCTTTTTTTATGTATGACTTTATAGTTATGGTCCTTTTTGGGATCATCTTATGGATTTTTGTCTATTTTAAGATGTATTATATAGACATTTATCGTTTGAACATTGTCTATAACAGACGTCATCTCTGCCTCAATCAACGCCTCTCTAACCGTTTTTTAGGTTTTTTGATCTTTCTCTTCTTTCTGATAACAGCAAGTGTCATTTGGGAATGGATAAAGTATGGGGTAGAAGGTTTTATTTTTGATGATGCCTATTATGATCAGAGCCTTAGTGGTATAAGTTATTATGTTTATAACCTTTTTGACATACTTGCGACGATTTTACTTTTTGTTTTTGTCTACCGTTATGGTGTACATTATGATGCAAGAGTAGAGATGGATGAGAAACATTTATATCTTGTAGGTAATCGTTTTAGTGTTTACGATGTAGAGACTTTCGCCTCTGTTGAGGTCATACCTTGGTCTATACAACTTCTCTTTAAAACAAGAGGATGGTCTCTGATATTTTGGAGACCTCTGGTTTTAGTGACATTTGAAGAGGGTGCTCAACTGTACCTAAGAGCCAAAAAGGCAGACCACCTCAAAGAAGATATAGAACACTGTTTAGAAAAAAGGGTTTAAAACCTCCTTTTTCTATTATATAATGGCGCATGCAAAACTTACCCTTAGAAAACATATTTATTCCCGCCAAAGTCCCTTCTAAAAAGATTATGATCATTATGCATGGTCGTGGTGACTCCTCTGAAGGTTTTACCATGTTACCTGACTTCATCAAGATGGATGAGATGAACTACCTGTTGCTTGACGCTCCTTTTGAGTACTTTACAGGTCTCTCATGGTACCAACTGCCACCTGACCAACTACCGGGTATCAAACACTCCTCTCAACTGCTTCATGAGAGTTTAGAGATGTTGTTTACGTCTGAGTTTAATGCAGAGGAGAGTTTTCTTTTTGGCTTTTCGCAAGGCGCACTGCTCACCTTTGAGTTTGGCGCGCGTTATCATAGAAAACTGGCAGGATATATCGCTGTGAGTGGTTATATATATGATGCAGAGACCTTGTTAAAAGAGATGAACCCTGACTTGAAAGAGGCCAACTGGCTCTGTACTCATGGTATTTATGACACCGTACTGCCTTATGAAATCTCAAAATCTCAAGTAGAGACCTTGCAAAAGGGTGGTCTTAACATCACTTTTAAAGCGTATGACAAAGACCATAGTATAGACAGAGAAGAGTTGGAATATATCGCTTCATGGATGGGCGAGCAGTTGGAGAAGGTGGAACTTTTTTAAAGGCTGTTTTAGTAGAAGGTTAAGATGATTCCATAGTCTCTGTCTTGAAAACGCACAGGGTCTGCCTGATCATTGGAGTGGCGAAATATAGAGGGGTCTTGGTAGTGCTCAAACGTTGTAAACTCCATAGTGACAGAGACATCAAAGAGATCACTCAGACCCCCTGCCATACTGCCGATAGGATCCAGAAAATAGTAACTGACACTCCCTAAAGTCTTTGATCCCCAGATGACCCCTTGGTTCTCATCAAGCTGTAACTCTAAGATATGAAGTCCTTCACCCATAAATGAACCTACCAGTGGCGTAAAAATGATGTCTTGTATAGAAGGGATCTCAGCAAAAGCCTCATAGCCATACTCCCAGAAAAATGTAGACATCATAGTGGAGTACATGGCCGATCCGAAAATACCAAAGCCATCATTTCTGGCCATGGTATAGTAGTAAGCACCGGTGACAGGATGGCCAACATAATTAACCGCCCAATCATCTTCATCCCAGACGGGACCTGCTGCAATGTGTTCTTCTCTCTGCTGGGTAAGAGATCCTGAAAGCATCTGTTCTTTGTCCCAGTTTGTAAAACTCTCGGGCATCATAAACAAAATCCCTATCATTCCTACCATCATTACTTGGGTATATATGGTGTCTTCAGTGAGTGCTTTTGCCTCAGGTGACATTATGTTATTAACATTAATATCGGTAACAATATAGTCTTTGGTGTCATCAATGTTATAGATATGGTACTGCTTTTGTAACAGAGCACACATCCAGTACTCATACAGTTCACTGGAAAAAAGTTTTTTTTGCGTGGTCTCATTGGCATCAAAAGAGGAGAGCCTATTATAGTTATCAGTCTGTTGTGGCTTTTTTAGAGATTCATAGAGGGGGGTGTTGGCCCAGAGAGGAAGCACTATAAATAAAAAGAAGAAATAGCGCATGAAAAGTGTTTAGTCGTTAATTTTTTGCTTGATCTCGCTAGCGATGTTACAACACTGTTGGATTTTCTGGGCATAGGTCAAGGTCTCTTGTAGCAAGACATTGACAAAAGCAGAACCCACGATAACCCCGTCTGCACCTTTAACTTTGTCTTTGGCAGTTTTTTCATTCACACCAAAACCGACATAAACAGGTGTCTGTGTGTGGGTCTTAATGGAGCTGATGATAGGCTGTAGGTCTTCACTCTGTCCACTACCCGTAATACCCGCATACGCCACAAGGTAGATGAACTTTTGAGCAGAAGAGACCACCTCTTTGACACGAGCATCTCCATCAGTAGGAGCTACAAAACTGATGTTGCTCACACTGTTGGCATTAAAAAGTTCATGGTAAGCTAAAGCCTCTTCATGGGGGAGGTCTGGGATGATCATGCCACTGACACCCAACTCCTGTGCCTTTTGTAAAAGTGCTTCCATCCCGTACTGATAAAAAGGGTTAAAGTACCCCATCCACAAGGTGTCGACTTTGGGCGCTATTTGAGCAGAGACGTCTAAAACATCTTGAAAACGTAGTCCTTTTTCAAGCGCAAGAAAGTTGGCCTTTTCTATAACAGGACCATCAGCTACAGGATCTGAAAAGGGAACGCCAAGCTCAAGAGAGTCAACGCCACTCTCACCTAAGGCAAGGGCAAGGTCTACAGTAAATGATTTTTCAGGAAAACCTGTGGTGATATATGCGACAAGATTTTTCAAAAGGTCTCCATGTATATAAGTATATATTTGGCGAAATTGTACCACTTTTGGATTAAAAATGCTCTATCACTTATAGGGGTGTACATGATTGCCTCCTTTGATATAGAGAGGTATAATTAATATGTAAATTGATAAAATATAAAAAAACTAAAGAACACAGATGAAATTTAACTACTTCTATATTATTATTGCTATGTTACTGCTTTTAAATGGGTGTAATGATGTACCCAATCCAGCACAAAAAGATGCTAACTTTGATAAGGAAATGGAGCTGTTTTATCCGCTTGTAGAACACTCTTATGCTCAAAGAATAGAGAGTGGACTGCTTTTTGAGAAGCTTGAAGGTGAACTCGACCAAGATGGCTACTTGAGTGCTGCATCCATTCATGCCCTGCGCCAAGCGACCTTGTCTCAACAAAAGTTGCGAGAAGCACTACTCAAACGTACAACAAAGTATGAATCATGGGTTGAAGATGAGAGCATAGAGAAAAACCGCCGTCTTAAAGGGATTATGTTTTCTCTTTCCGCAGCGCTTGTGCTCTATGACAACTACCTTTTAAGTCTCTCGATGTTTCAAAACCAGCCCCATCTTAGAAAGATCATCAATGCTGAGGATAGTGAGTATACTTTAGAAAGTCATGCTCTTGAACATGCGAGTAAGGCTTATGTCTCGGTGAGTAACTATACCCGTATGAAAAAAGCGATGAAGGTATATCAAGATGAGATTGCGATCGATCATAATTTTGATGATGAGATGGTCTATTTTCAGACACTGATAGAGAACAGTCCCTCTTACCATTTGCTACAAGAGAAAAATTTTTTTAAAGTGGTCGAAGAGAACATCGCACTCTATGGCAAAAATAGAACTGATGATATTAAAGTCTTGAGTAGTAAAGGTCTCAACACATTTAGTGGTGTCTTTGGCAACACGATGGGACTTGTGGCGACGAGAAAAGGGCTTATGTACCAAAATGCAAAAATCAAAAATGAGATTTATGGTCAACTCAAGGCAGGAGACATTCTTCTGGAAAAAACACCGTTTCGCTTAACGGACAGTTTTATCCCAGGTTATTGGGGACATGCCGCTATTTGGGTAGGATCTGAACAAGAGTTGAAAGAACTTGGGCTATGGGAACATCCTCTGGTAAAACCTCACCAACAAGAGATTCGTGCCCAAGCGGAGATCGTCGAAGCCCTTCGTGAAGGGGTAGTGCTTAACTCATTAGAGCACTTTTTAAACATCGATGATATGGCTGTGCTGCGTCAAGAAAAAATGAGTCCAGAACAAAAACGTACCGTCATATTGCACACCTTTGCCCAGCTAGGAAAGGCGTATGATTTTAATTTTGATGTGGAGACCAGTGATAAAATCGTCTGTTCTGAACTTATCTATACTGCGTATCCACATATAAAGTGGCCTACGAGCAAGACCTTAGGACGCTACACTATCAGCCCTAACAACATCGCACAAAAGACAAAAAGTGACCAGCTGCAATTGGTATTGCTTTACCACGGAGGAAAGCGGGTAGAAAACCCTGAGACCTTGTGGTCAACAATGTTAGAAGATAACTTATAAAAGAAACGTGTTTAGCTCTCTAACGCTTTTAACTTAACTTCATACTGCTCCATAAGTGCATCAAGTTCTACTTGTGCTGCTTCCATACGCTCAAATTTCGCTTCGACTTCTATCTCAAGGTCAGACGCCAGTTTTGAAAGCTCCATCACTTTAGAGTTGTCGTTGTTACTAGATGCATCGACAAGTTCTTGGTGATACTTTTTAATCTGTGATTCACTTTCCATGATGAACTTCTCTGCTTTTTCCACCTCTTTACGAAGAGGAGAAGTTGCCCGTGAACGCTCTTTAGTGATGATGTTTTTGAGTTTTTTGTTCTCTTTACTCATAGGGTTAGAAGTTTTCTTCTTTTTAGGCGCACTCTCTTCGACCTCGTCTTCATCCCATCCCTTCTTCTCTAAGAACATGTCGTAACCCCCATCAAACAACTCAGCACCATCTTTAGAGAAGATGATAAGTCTGTCAGCAACACGACGAAGAAGTTCTTCGGAGTGAGAAACGATAATAGATGAACCTTGGAAGTTTTTGATGGCTACTGTTAGGGCTTCAATTGAATCAATATCAAGGTGGTGGGTTGGCTCATCGAGAAAGAGAAGGTTAGAAGGACGAGAAAGAATCTGTCCTAACATCACACGACTTTTTTCACCACCAGAAAGCAGAGAAACCTTCTTTTCAGCACTGTCACCACTAAACATCATCGCACCACAGATACTTCGCACACTTGCGGCTGAGAGTTTAGGGTTGGCAGCGTAGATCTCATCCATAACATTACTTTTAGGGTCAAGACGAGAGATGTTGGTCTGACCGAAATGCCCTGTAGTCGTTGTTCCATGATATTCTACTTTACCACTAAGTGGGGTGAGCTCTTTTGCAAGGTTGTTAAGCAGGGTAGACTTACCCACACCATTTTTACCGATAATCGCAAGACAATGACCTTTTTCGATGGTAAATGAGATGTTTTTAAAAAGTACATTGTCAGGTGTATAGCCAAAGCTAATGTCTTGCACATCGAGTAGGACTTTAGCAGGAGTGTCTTTATACTGGAAGTCAAACTTTAAAGTACTGTCAAAACCGATATCTTCCATGCGGTCCATCTTCTCTAACTGTTTGACCTTGGATTGTGCAAGTGCTGCTGTCGATGCACGTGCTTTGTTCTTAGCGATAAACTCTTCAAGCTCTTTGACCTTTTTGTCCTGAGAGACCTTCTGCTTGGCATAAAGCTCTTCGTTTTCTGCCAGTTGGTCATAAAACCTGTGGGTATCACCTGCAATTAAAAAGAGGTCACGACGGATGATACCCATGGTGTGGTTACAGACACCATCCATAAAGTCACGGTCGTGTGTGACCAAAAGAACTTCTCCTTGAAAGGCGCGTAAAAAACTTTTTAACCAGCGAAGTGAGAGGATGTCAAGGTAGTTGGTAGGCTCATCGAGTAGGAGCAGGTTAGGCTCTGTGACCAGGAGTTTGGCAAGGTTGATGCGGATCTGGTATCCACCAGAAAAGTCCAGAGGGTCTCTATCTAGGTCTTGTTGTGTAAACCCAAGACCAAAAAGGATCTTCTCTACTCTATAAGTGTCCCACTTCATCTCCTCATCCAGGGCAAGTGCCGCTTCTTCGCGAACTGTTTTTTCTGTAAAGATGAGATGCTGACGGAGTGCGCCGATCTTATAGTTCTTGGGAATGATGACCTGACCTTCACTTGGCTCCTCTTCACCGAGGATAAGCTTAAACATGGTAGATTTACCACTACCGTTACGACCGACGAGGCCCATTTTGTTACCTGGGTTGAGTTTGAAAGTGAGGTTGTTAAAAAGTTCTTGGCTGCCGTAGGATTTGGAGACGTTGGAAAATTGTATCATGAGGATCTTTTTTTGGCGTATTATAGCTGAAGAGCGTTTTAGCTACCATTACATAAAAAAGAGTGACATGCAAACATTAGCAGACCTTAACAGTGGTGAATTAAAAGGCATAAAGCAACTTAAGCTTTCAGAGGGTCTCACAGACTTTCCTGAAGCTGTTTTTACGCTTTCAGAGACTTTAGAAATCTTAGACTTGAGCCATAATAAACTCTCAGAACTGCCTGACCTTTCTAGGTTAAAAAAACTCAAAATTGCTTTTTTCTCTTTTAACCTTTTTACTGAAGTACCTTCTGCTTTTAAAAAGTGTGAAAACCTCTATATGTTGGGGTTAAAAGGGAACCAACTAGAGCTGTTTGAAGAAGACATCTTACCTCTTAGCATCACTTGGCTCATCTTAACAGACAACGCGTTAACAGCACTTCCCAAGTCTATAGGTAAGTTGATAGGGCTTAGAAAGTTCCCGCTCGCAGGAAACCGACTGACCACATTGCCTGATGAGATGGCAGCATGTAAAAACTTAGAACTGATACGACTCTCAGCCAACAGATTTGAAAGCCTGCCTTCATGGTTGTTAAAGTTACCAAAACTTTCATGGTTAGCCTTTTCAGGAAATCCGTGCGCCATCTCTCCAAAACATGACCATACTGAGATAGTGTATGAGAGTTTAGAGATGCATGAATTACTAGGTGCGGGGGCCTCTGGTGAGATTTATAGGGGACACCATACGCAGACTCAAAAAGAGGTGGCCGTCAAGATCTTTAAGGGTGCGGTTACAAGTGATGGCTATGCAGAAGATGAGGTCAATGCTTACATGAGTACGGGAGACCATCCCCATCTTATCAGTGTTCATGCACGCTTAAAAGGTGAAAAGCCTTTAGGGCTTGTTTTAGAGTTAATTCCTTCTCATTATGAGAACCTTGGACTGGCACCTACTTTTGAGACCTGTACAAGAGACACCTTTGCAAAAGGGACCCACTTCTCACTGCAAGAGGTCTACAGTGTCCTAAGAGCTATTGCTTCTGCTGCAGAACATCTACACTCTAAGGGTTTGATGCATGGTGATCTGTATGCGCATAACATCTTGATTAACAGAGAAGATGAACACTGCTATTTTGGAGATTTTGGTGCGGCGACCTTCTACGATAAAAGTGAAAGTCGTTTTGAGAAGTTAGAGGTCAGTGCCTTTGGTTGTCTGATAGAGGATTTATTAGCGCACTGCAGTGAAAGAGAAGATGAGGGGTTTGCTTATCTTGAAAGACTTTCTCATGCTTGTAGGCAAGAGCAGGTAGAAAAAAGACCACGCTTTAAAGAGATGGTACTTTAAAGTTTTAGAGTAAGCTCTGTAAGCGTATAAGTGCTGAAATGAGGAGGGCATTTTTGTCCATTCCCCCTTTTGACTTCATCTTGAGTTCATACTCTAAAAGAAGGTCTAAGATAGCGTCGTATTGATGCTGTTTGAGACGGATACTCTGTTGGGCACGCTCTTTCTCTATCTTAGGAGGAAGTTTAAAACCTAAAATGGCGCGAGAGTCAGAGATACCATTGAGCTTGATCTGTGTGTAAAAAAGATAGAGTTGGGTGATCTGCCCACTGAGTGTTGTGATAACGCGGATCTCATCTTCACCACGTTCCAAGATCTGTAACAGCTCTTTTTTAAAATCTTTTTTCTCCAAAAGATGGTCTATAAAGGTGTCAAGTTTGACCTCTCCCACCCCATAGACTAAGGCATCTATGTCTTTTGTGGTGATAGCTCTTTGTAAGATCTGAAGTTTGTTTAACTCATTAAAGGCCAGTTCCAAGTCTCCATTTTGTGACTCTAAAAGGTGGTTGGCACTATAAGGGTCTAGCTGTACATTGAGTGCCTGAGCTTCTTGTAAAAGCATGGTCTTGGCTTCTGGACCATGGGGGTGAAACATCCGAACTTCCAGCCCTCCAGACTTTTTGTTAAAGGCCTTGCTGGAACCCTTCATATCGGGACCATAATAGGCATAAATAAAGCTGTTGTCTGGGTTCTTTTGTACCAACTCTAAAAGAGTATCTAACTCTTTTTTAGGGACTTTTTTCTCACTTTTAATGAGTAGTAGATTTTTATCACTAAAAAGAGAGCCTTGAGAGAGGTGTGCTTTGGCGCTGTTAAAGTTGTACTCATCATGATAGAGGTTAAGAACATTGGTCCCCTCACTCATGGCACTTTGAAGTTTTTTGATGTAGTAATCTATAAGAAAGTGACTCTCCCCATAGAGCATAACAGCGCTAACGTCGGGGCGCTGACGTAAGATGTTGTCAAACTCATTACGGTACATTAGACCAACTCCATAGGGTCAGTGTCAAGTTTTTTAACTAAAGAAGCATGGATGCGAGCAGTAGTAATGTCCACGTTATCTATGCGTAAGATGATATCATCAAAAAGCTGTACGGAAGTATCAACACTTAGGGTGACTTCTGCCCCTTGTATCGGTTCCAAGATCTGGGCTGTAAAAGAGGGGTCCGTACTGTTAACGCGTGCTTTAAACTCCTCGTTGATGTGTTCCGCTGCCCATCGTGCAAACTTACGTTGCATAAAACGCATCTCTATGGCAGAAGCCTCTCTCTCTTTTTCACTGATGCTAAAACAGAGGGCATCGATGTTACGCAAGACGTATGAACTCTCTTCAGTGTCATGGGCTAAAAGGGCTTTAAGGTGTCGGTGCACAATGAGGTCGGAGTAACGACGGATGGGAGAGGTGAAGTGGGTATAGGCGTCAAACCCCAGACCAAAGTGACCTACGTTGTCTGGTGCGTAACGTGCCTGCATCTGTGCACGGATGATCAGGGTGTCCACTTCACTGACAAGGTCACGTTTGGCGGCCTCTTCTTGGATAAAGTCTATGGTCTCTTTCATGGACTCTTTAGGCTCTACAATAAGCCCGATGCCCGCGAGCTCTTGGTAAAGGCTTTGTAGTTTGGTAGGACTAGACTGTTCATGAATCCTAAAAACACCATGTTCATAACGCTCTGCTGCGGCTTTGTTGGCCAGTAGCATACAGTCCTCTATCAGCCCATGAGAAGGGGTCTCTTCACTGGTCGTGGTGGCGATGAGATTTTGCTGTTCATCAAGCTGCATACTCAGTTCTTCAGAGTGGAAGTCATAACCCACTTTCAGACGCTCTTCACGAAGGGCATCGGTGAGTGTTCGCAGTTTTAACAGGTTGGCTAAGACGACCTCTTCATCACGGTTTTCAGGCTGGAGGTTTCCTTCAAAAAAAGTGTCGATCTCTTCATAGTTAAAACGCCTTTTAGAGTGAATAATCGCTTCATATAGTTCAGTATGGACAACTTTGGTTCCCTCCATATGCAGTTCAAAAACAAAGGCAAGACGGTCAACATGGGCTTGTAAAGAGCAGAGTGTCTCAGAGAGTTGACGGGGAAGCATAGGGATAGAACGGTGGGGGAGGTAGATGGAAAAACTACGATAGATGGCTTCAGCATCTATAGGACCAAAGGCCTCGACATAAGCACTGACATCCGCGATAGCGACATAGAGGATGTTCTTTTCAGGAAGATAACAGATGGCGTCATCAAAGTCTTTTGCTGTCACAGGGTCGATGGTACAAAAAGGCAGGTCTCTTAAATCTTTACGATCAGGATAGAGCGCTATGTCAACGGTTTTGTCAAAACTCTCAGCCAAGGCAATAACATCGTCTTCAAATGCATCATGTTTGTTAAACTGAGCGAGTACAATCTTCTCATCAACAAGAGGATCACTAATGTTGCCTAACCTCTCCATAATGGTGTTGTCTTGGTTGTTGACTTTGACAAGGTCACCGGACACATATGAGGCTAAGTATTCTTGGCTTAATTCCAAACCAGCAGGGTGGCTGTTGCGGATGTCCACAAAACTTTTAAGACCCTCTTTAACATTTAAGATGGCCACACTGTAACTCTCTGCCTTACCAATCACCTCTACAACCTTAGCTGTGGGCGCGCCCCGTTTGCCTAAGAGACGTTGTGCGATGACTAGGTCGCCATGTTTGGCACCATTGAGGGCACTCTCATCTATAAAAAGGTCACGAACATTGGCACCAACAACTTGTAGGTATGCGCCACCAGTCTGTGTCATCATCAAGGTACCGGCACGATATTTTGAAGGAAGACGGTACTGTTTCTCTTCATGAACGAGGTAGCCAAGAGAGAGCCACTCAGTTACCTGGGCCATTTCATCTTTAGTAATATCTTGTTCGTAGAGACCAATTGTCAACCGAATTAAAAGGTTTTTCACTATATTTTTATCCATATTGTATTTAATTGTTGTATTATAACTCATAATTTAGAGTGTGGAGATATTTATGAAATTTTTATTATTGATACTATTGAGTTTGAGCTTAAGTGCTGATGATTTTACCTTAATGAAACAGGCTTTTGAAAAAGGTGACTTAAACAGAGCGATTATGATTACAAGAACAAACGCCATGAAAGGCAACATCGAGGCAATGTATGATTTGGGTCTGCTCTATTATGCAAAAGGTAAAACCAAAGAGGCCAAAACATGGTTGGAACGTTCTGTTAAAAATGATGGTAAGGGGGCCTTGGGCGTTGCCATCATCGCCTTTGTTCAAGCCCAAGACAGAAGGGGCTACAAAAAGGTGATGGAGCTTCTTGTCAATGCACCTAAAAGTAAAACAAGAGATGCTTTGATGAATGTGAGTCGTGATCTCTCGAGTAACCGTAGTGATGCGTCTGCAGAGGATTACCTTGTGCTTGCAGAGCTCTATTATGGTGATAAAATCGTCTATCCAAACCTTCGCGTGGCACTTTATTTGACCAATCAAGCTGCTAAAAAAGGAAGTGCAAAAGCAATGGAGCTGATGGGAGATGCTTACTGGCGCAGTAACTACACTCAAGATAGCTTGATGGTCGCTCCTCAAACAGGTAATAACCTAAACATCGCGATGGAGTACTATCAAAATGCGATGCGCAACAAGAACTTTGACGCGATGGCGAAACTTGGGAAACTGCACATTATTGGACCGAGGAACCTAAGACGCATACAGTATGGTGTGAACCTTATCCTTCAGTCGGCAGAGAACAATAGCTCTCTAGGTGCTATGATGGCGGGTGAGATTTATGCAAATGGTCAGGGTGTCAGAGCAAATAGACAGTTGGCTATAGAATGGTACAAAAAAGCGACAGAAATATGTGATGTTAATAATATTTTGGCGAGAAACCTTCTTAACCCAGAAGAACGCAAAAAATATGCAGAGGGTTATGCAGAGTGTCGTAACAAAGCGTCTGTGAAGAGAACTTACCATCTTCTATTTGAACCTTTTTAAACTTATAGTGTTTAATTGAAGTTGGTAAATACATTCTATGTTAGAATTAAATCTCATTAAAAAAGATAGGTAGAAAAATGAACAATGAAGCGATGTTAAAGCAGTTAGGATATGCACCTAATGAGGCCCTTTTAGGTCAGATAGATAAAATTGTAAGAAACACTAAGAGTTTTGAAAAAATTCAGAAACATATTTTAGATCTTCATGAACATCTAAAAGTAGATGACTCCCATGTTGCGATGTCTAATAGTGAAGATTTTTTTAAGATCAAGATCGAGGCAGGCAGTCCAGAGCGTACTGAAGAAGCCAAAGAGAAGATAGACCATTTTGCTGATAAGTATAAGGTCTCATTGCGCCAAGTAGAGGGTAAAAATACTTTTTACATCTTGGGTTTTACCAAGTAGTTGCAGAGAGAACCGATCACGCAAGAAGGTTATGACCTTCTTACCAGAGAGTTCAAATACCTTGTTGAGGTTGAAAAGCCTAAGGTCTCTCGAGAAAAAGAGGTGGCAGCAGCCTTAGGGGATCGCAGTGAAAATGCGGACTATCATGCAGCAAAAGAGAAGTTACGCCACATAGATAAACGGCTCTTCTTTCTAAACGCGCTCCTTCAAAAAACACAAATCATCAACCCTGAAACTTTAGACCACTCTCGTATGCACTTTGGTGCCACCATCACACTTACAGATCTTAACACTGAAGAGACTGCGACCTACACAATTTGTGGTAGTTATGAGAGCGAACCAGAAAATGGTCTCATTACCATTCATGCACCCCTCTCAAAAGCGTTAATAGGAAAACAAGAAGGTGATGAATTTACAGTTAATTTACCCAGTGGTAAAAAAGAGTATGAGGTAGAGAAAATAGAATATATTGGGGTCTTTACACTGAAACAGCATATAAAAACTGAAAAAGAGTTCGGATTTAGTTAGTCTGCTTAAAAAGAGGATCTACAGTTGTATAGTTATTAAACATCTACTTTTACAATAAAAATAAACGATATGTCTTAATTGTTTAAAATATAGACTCTATTTGTTTAAAACCCTATAGTTAATCATGATACTGTATAAAAAACAAACATTTAGTTGTATCGTTTATTGATATATGTCAATTTCTACTCTATTATAGACATTATAAAATGGTGTTATTAATTACTATAAGGAGATAGACAGATGACATTTTCAAACTCAGCAGAGTTATTGTCTTTTCACTGGGTGGCTTATACCATCTATGCAACGATGATCATATCGGTGATCGCATGGTTTGGGTATAACCTCACCCGTAAAGAGGCGAAGTCAGTTTTTCGTATACCATTTTACTGGTATATGGCATTTTTAGTGGCAGGTGGTGTAGGACATCACATTTTTACCTATAACACAATTCCTTGGGTCTCTCAGGATATTGACAGACATAACATCACTCCGGACGCCAAGTATGAGTTTGAGATAGAAGATCACAAGTGGATCGGTCTTCCGAAGAAGGTCACCATACAGTGTGGTCAGACCGTGGAGTTTGATGTTCACAGTCGTGATCTGGTCTATGGTTTTGGACTTTTCCGTAAAGATGGCTCGATGGTGATGCAGATGCAGGTCAACCCTGGAACAGATGTCAATGGTATTTTAGATTCCAATGACATTCTTTGGACCTTCAACCATAATGGTCTTTTTGACATGACATCAACAGAGTACTCTGGTCCAGATGAATATGGTGAAGATGGAGAAGATCTTATGATGGTGAAAGACTTTGTAGAAGTTGTCGGTTGTGCAAATGGAGGTGAAAAATGAGTTTTACTAAAAATCTGATCGAAGGTACAGACTTTGATCATACTGGCTTGAATGCCCTTCAAAAAGTGACACTCCGTGCAGTAGTCATGGCATTTTTATTTTATGGTCTGGTGGCGATAGAAGGTATGATAATGCGTATGGTCGAGGTCGGCCATGTGGCAGGTAATCCGCTTCCTGAGCAGTTCTTTCATGCGGAGCATTTCTTCTCTATCATGACGGTACACCCTATCGTGGGTATCTTTGGTTCAACCTATCAGCTGGTCTTTGGTGCCTTTACATTTTTAGTCCCATACTTGACTAAAAAGCCACTCTACAGTGTGAAACTTGCCAACTTTACATGGCTCATGATCACGATAGGTACAGCTTTAGCATGGATCGCTGCTTTTGTATGGCAGTATGCACCACTTTATACGCTTTATTGGCCACTGCCTGCTGATACCCATCAGTTCAATGTCTTTGGTGGTATTGTCTTCATCTTGGGTGTAGCACTTATTATGGTGGGAACTTTAGGGTTCATCTATAACATCTATGCCACTATCTTTGCCCGTGTCGGTGTCCATAAAAACAAAACGACCTCAGAGCTTCTGATCTCTGGTTTTGGTATCGACGGTATGCTTAACCTCATTAACAAACTTCGTGGCAAGCAGCCCTATACTAAAGAGCCGGCACTTGCGCTTCCTGTTGTTGCGATCTTCCGTGGAACGGTTGACACCTTCCTGGATGCACTGGTCATTCTGGGTGCTGGTATCTTGGTCCTTGTCTATCTTGTCTTTGATGCAAGTGGTCATGCTTTAGATGTCTCAGCTATTGATGCACTGCTCTACAAGAACTTCTTCTGGTGGGGCCTTGACCTCGTTGCAGATGGTCTGGTACTGATCTATGTAGCAGGTTCATGGTACTTGTTAGCGACCTTGATCACTGGTCAGAAACTCTTTATGGAAAACGTCGCACGTGCGGCATTGATGCTTGAGCTTCTCGTCTCATGGATGGTCTGGTCTCACCACCTGCTGGGTGACCAGGGACAGCCTGAGATGATGAAACTGATCTCGGGTGAGATGGTAACGGCCTTTGAGCTGTTGACACAGGGATTGGCACTTTTCATCACGCTTGTAACACTTTGGAAAGCACGTCCGCTTAAGATGACGATGGAGCTCAAATACCTTCTTGGAGGTCTCGTAGGCTTCGGTCTTGCGGTTCCTGCTGCGATTATTCAGGCCGACATGGGAATGAACCGTGTCCTTCACAATACACAGTGGATCATCGGTGCACACGTGCATATCGCGCTGATCGTCGGGCTTTATATGACACTTTACAGTGCGCTGTATGTGCTGTGGCCACTGGTGACCAACAACACCAAGCTCTATTCGCACAAGCTCTCCAACGCCCACTTCTGGCTCCACCTCATAGGTGGTATCGGTATGGGTGCCTTTATGGGTATGGCCGGACTTGACGGTATGCTTCGTCGTCACCTCTATGTAGATGGACAGTTCAACCCGGACATGATCTTTGCGGCACTGTTTGGAACCATGCTTCTGGTTGCATGGGCGATCTTCCTTTATAACATTGTTATGAGTGTGGGTATAAAAGGGCTTATTGGTATCTTCCTGCCTGCTAAAGACAAAACAGCTTCTTACGGTATTGAAGATGAACTGGTACCTGCAGACGATCCTGCATTTGCAAAATAGACAGTATCGAGTGTACCCGAAGGTACGCTTTATCTGCAGTACGTCAAGAGTGATTTCGCTTTTGCGTCACTCCTGCGCAGGCAGGAGTCCACGAACCCGTTTTTTCAAGAGTATGTTTGATTCATAAATTGTTTGATTCCTGCCTGCGCAGGAATGACATGACTTATGTATATCTTTATAAGAAGGATGAGATTGATAAATTTGCAACGTGTCGCCCGTGAAGTAAAAAGTGTCGGTCTGTACGATCTTGTACTTCAGGATGCTCAGCGATTTGGCAGTAAGAAAAAGCTCACAGAAGATGAGATCATTGATCTGCTGAAGAAACATCCTGCGCTCCTGGATGATTATATGCAGACCAATGTAGAGTACAACATCACCAACATTCATCTCAGAGATATTGAGACGGATGATCTGAAAGATGATTGTAAGCAGCAGGCAGAGGCCATCAACAAAAACTTTGCCAAGCTCAAAGAGCTGGAAAAATACACACTCGACTTTGAACAGAGTGCTACCCTTGTCATCATCTTTTCGATCGAATTTTTTGTTCTTTTCTCCGTACAGTATTTTATAGTCCTGCTCAACCTAAAAGCGTGGCAGTGGTGGATCTATACCCTTTTTGCCTCCTCTGTGGCAGTGGCATACTGGTATGGCAAAAAGCAGAGTAGACTCTACGCCAAAAATAAAAAGGTCTATGAAGCACTCTATCTCGATACTCTGAAGATGATAGAGCAGCTCGAAGATGCAGGCTGTATCAAAAAGTCGGAGTTGATGATCGAAGAGTGTGAAGACCATGTCTAAAAAAATAGTCTTTGAACTTCCCTGGAGTGAGGCACTAGCACTGAAGGCGAGCAAACTCTATTATGACTATGACATGAGACACTCTGCCAAACGCTATATTGGCTGGCTCTTTGTGGGGCTGGTACAGTTTGGTATCGTCGGTGCTTTAAAACATGACAGTTACGGTCTGCTTTTTACCTCCACTTTTTTGGTGGTGTACTGGTATTACGGCAGATGGTACCTGCGTAAAGGGATGATCAAGCGGTTTTACAGACAGCATCATAGTGATGCTGAGCATCTGCAGGTCGAGGTTGATGAGAGCGGTATCTCTGTCAATGGTGCGCAGATCGCGTGGCAAGAGGTGTTAAAAGTGCTGGTACTTGATGAGGGCTTTGTGGTTCAGACCCAAAAAGGGACGCTCTTTTTTGAAAAAGAGTATTTTGCAAGCAGCAGTGAGAGAGCCGCTTTTAAAGCTTTTGCCAAAAAGGAGGAGAAATTATGATCTACTACTTTTTTATGGGTGCAGTGACCGTCTTTGTCATAGGTCTATTGGTCGTTGGAGCGATCATGGATAAAGAGGACATGGAGTAGCAGAAGCCAAATACAAGTTAATGAAGCGTAAAATGTAACATTATAATATCTGGGAATATACATATGTCAACTGTCAAAATAATACTTATTTCTCTGAGCTTTTCTAGCATGCTTTTTGCTCTACCCTCTGACGATTTCCTAATAGACGTAAAAACAGACAACCCTGGCTCATCTTCTGACACCGAATTTGAAATTCCTATCATGACTACAACTGGCACAGGCTATAACGTCGACTGTAATGATGATGGTACCTTAGAAACTATGGGAGAAACTGGCAGTTATACATGCAGTTATGGAAGTGCTGGCACTTATACCATACGTATTATAGATAACAATGGAGATAAAAAAGGGTTTCGCCGTATACGGTTCGGTTCTGGAACAGATGCAGAGAAACTTATTGATATAAAGCAGTGGGGTACAGCAATATGGAGTTCGATGTCGAGTGCCTTTCGTGATGCCAACAATACCACGGTCTCTGCTACGGATGCTCCTGATCTTTCTAATGTAGGAAGTCTAAGCAATATGTTTAGAAACTGTGCTCAGGCGGATCCAGACACAAGCGGCTGGGATATCTCCAACATCACCAATCTCTCTTATATGTTTCGTGATGCGACCAATGCCAATCCAGATGTTGGGAGTTGGGACACCTCTAATGTTCAAAACTTTTCTGGTCTGTTTTATAATGCGGTAAATGCTACTCCTGTTACGACAACCAGTGGTAATATTTGGAACACAGGCAGTGCAACAAAAATGAAGCATATGTTCCGTGGCGCAACAGTGGCTGACCCAAATACAAGCGGTTGGGATGTTTCAAATGTGACGACTATGGCATATATGTTCCGAGAAGCGGATACAGCCAACCCTGATGTGAGTCAATGGGACACTTCAAATGTAGAGAGCTTTTCAGCTATGTTCTATAAAGCAGTTAACGCACAGCCTGTGACAACGACGAGTGGCAATATATGGAACACTGGAAGTACTTTGCGCATGGACAACATGTTCCGTGAAGCTGCCAATGCAAACCCTGATGTCAGTGGCTGGGATACCTCCAAGGTAGAAAACTTTTCAGCTATGTTCTATAAAGCAGTCAATGCTCAGCCAGTCACAACGACTAGCGGTAATGTGTGGAACACGGGCAATGCCTTGCGTATGGACAGTATGTTCCGTGAAGCAGCAGATGCAGATCCCGATGTCAGCGGCTGGAATACATCCATAGTAGAAAACTTTTACAGTATGTTCCGTGATGCTTCGAGTGCCAACCCTGATGTTAGTAACTGGAACACTTCACAGGCAATCAGCATCGGTTCTATGTTCAGAAATGCTACCTTGTTTGATCGAAACATGAGTAGGTGGGATGTAAGCAATATCACATTGGCAGGAAACTTTTTAAGAGGGGTGCAGCTGACACAGGCCAATTATGATGCGCTGCTTTTATCATGGGGAAGTCAAGCGGTACAAGCTGGAGTTTCCTTTCATGGTGGAACAAGTCAATATTGTAATGGGAAAAGCGGACGAGACGCCCTTGTAAATAATAATAGTTGGACTATCCATGATGGTGGTAAAAATTGTGGAGGTGTCTGTGCCTCGGCCGTTGGGCAATTAACTGAAAATCATTGGAGCACTATCAGTTTTCCTTGTGCTACCGGAGCAAATGGTATCGAAGCTCTTATCGGTACAGCGATCGGTGGTACTTATGGGAACAATGACAACTGGGTAGTGTATGAACAGAGAGGAGACTACACGGGGACAAGCAGCAGTATGGTCTTACTAGATGCTGCAGACACGGTAGAACCAGGGAAAGGGTATTGGATCATTGCTGATCATAACACTACCTGGCATATAGATGGTGCGTTGAGTGGACTCAGTTATACACCTACTGTTACTGCCTCAAGTCTTGGTATCTCTTCTGCAAATTTTGATTATGTACATTTAAGAGATCTACCTGACAGAGCTGCAGATGAACAAAAACTGCTTTTAGGTAACCCTTTTCCCCATGATATTAATCTTTCAGATATCTATTTTTCAGGAGCGGGTACGGCCTTTAGTCCAATGGATGGCAACGCCAACAATGATCCTTATGTCAATGATGTAGTGTATACCTATGATCATGTGGGTGATGATCAAAGTGCCTATCAGGCGATCTCTACAAGTACACCTGGGTTTGACAAAGTCATTCATCAGCAAGGTTTTTGGCTGCGTCTTAAACCAGGGGCAGTCGATACAAACAGATTGACGTTCCCACAGGTAAAATGATGTGACTTAAAAGTAGTCATATAAATCTTTAGTGTCGTAAGTTATTGATTACTATAGGTTGTATTTGTACTATGGGTAAGTTATACTTTCAAAAAAGGAATTAAAAATGCCAAGAGCAGAAGCAAGACATATATTGGTAGATAGTGAAGAGAAGTGTCTGGACTTAAAAAAACAGATAGAAGAGGGTGCGAAGTTTGAGACGATAGCGCAAGCACACTCAACATGTCCTTCAAGCCGTGATGGTGGAAATCTTGGCGAGTTTGGTCCCGGACAGATGGTCCCGGAGTTTGACAAAGCGGTATTTTCTTCAGATGTCGGTGAGGTTGTTGGACCGATCCAGACACAGTTTGGCTGGCACCTGTTGGAAGTGACCAAACGCGTATAGGTACATCTGTATCAAAGATGATCTCTTTTAAGAGATCAAGAACGTAAAGAGAG
>JALSUN010000163.1 GCA_027061425.1 Helicobacteraceae bacterium | reverse complement strand
CGCGTCCTTCATAAAATGGGTGAAGATGCACCTGCGAAGTACGATCTTTCAAGCCTTAAGGTTCTTGGAACTGTTGGGGAACCTATTGATCCTCCAGCATGGAAATGGTACTACGAAGAGGTAGGTAGCTCCAAGTGTGCTATCGTAGACACCTACTGGCAGACAGAGACCGGTGGTCACATCGTCTCTCCACTTCCAGGAGCAACACCGATCAAGCCGGCTTGTGCAACCTTACCTCTACCAGGTATTATGGCAGAGATTTTGGACCCTGCAACAGGTGAAGTTACTGAAGTAGGTGAGACAGGTTATATGTGTATCACCAAACCTTGGCCAGCACAGATCCGTGGGGTATGGGGTGATGAAGAGCGTTACAAGAAGTCGTACTTTGGTGATGTTGTAAAAGATGGCAAGCCTGTTTACTTTACTGGTGACGGTGCACGTTACGATGAAGATGGTTACATCACCATTACAGGTCGTACAGATGATGTTATCAATGTTTCTGGTCACCGCATGGGAACAGCAGAAGTCGAAGCCGCGATCAAGAAGCACTCAAATGTTGCTGAAGTTGCGGTTGTTGGAAAGCCACATGAACTTAAAGGTGAGGGTATTTTCGCTTATATCGTCCTAAAATCTGATGATGGTGTAGCTGATGAGGTGGAAGAGGTTAAAGCGATTAACACCATCATCAAAAAAGAGATCGGTAACATCGCAGTCTGTGACGACATGGTTTTTGCACCAGGCCTTCCAAAGACACGTTCAGGAAAGATCATGCGTCGTATCCTTAGAACTTTGGCTAAAGGTGAAGAGGTGACTCAGGACATCTCTACGCTAGAAGACCCAAGCATAGTAGCAACGCTAAGCACAATGGTAAACAGCAAAACCTGCTAAAGTTCCAGCTGAAGTGCAATTTGCACTTCAGCTCACCTCTCAACGCTAGTAGAGGCCTTCGGTTTCTATTGATGTTACTTTACTCCTTGAAAACAAGCTCTCCGCTTGTTTTCTTGACAGGAGATATCATCTTCGGGATCGCTTCAGCACTACTTACATCACATCTAAAACTTTAGTGTTGAAACCGTCATTCCTGCGAAGGAATCCACAAGCCTGAATATCTATAACATTTATAACTTTACTTCTTCACTCTTATTCTGTGAAATCTGCATAATCTGTTGACAAAAGGCCCTTCGCTCTTACGATGTGGCATTATACGATGAGCTATTTAGTGCCTCTCTGTATGGAACTTTAGCTCTGTAAGTGCCACCCATGTATTGAACTGTTGGTTCAGATAATCTGTGAAATCTACGTAACATTCCGAGGATGGCCACTTAACCTCCTCTGTTGATCAGGACTTGTCCAATGCATGGGAGTAACTTGGTTACGAGTCGTACAAAGACTCTTAACGCTTATTCTCTAATTTTTTTCTTTATTACATACTTTTTTGATAATAGGGCGGTATAATGCTCTAAATATACTACTTATGGATGAAAATGACATTATTTGAGAAAGTTGTTGAAGAACTAAGAGGGGAATGTAAAACGTGGTTGGTGACGGGGTGTGCAGGATTTATAGGCTCTAACCTCATAGAATTTTTGCTCAGGAACGACCAAAAAGTTGTTGGTCTTGACAACTTCTCTACTGGGTATCAAAAAAACATTGATGAAGCACTCGCTTCTGTAAATGAACAACAGGCTAAAAACTTGACCTTTATAGAGGGCGATACTACTGATATGCAGACGTGCCAAGTGGCCTGTTCTGGGGTAGATGTAGTTTTACATCAAGCGGCTTTAGGTTCTGTTCCCCGTTCTATCGCTGATCCTATAACTTCAAATCACTCTAATGTTACGGGACTTTTAAACATGATGACTGTAGCAAAAGATGCTGGAGTCAAGCGTTTTGTCTATGCCTCTTCCAGTTCTGTCTATGGTGATTCTAAAGAGCTTCCAAAAGTAGAAGAATGTACAGGAAAGTTACTTTCTCCTTATGCGGTCACAAAGATGGTAGCAGAGTTGTATGGAGATGTCTTTTATAAGACTTATGGCCTTGAAACCATAGGGCTACGTTACTTTAATGTTTTTGGAAAACGTCAAGATCCTGATGGCGCTTACGCTGCAGTAATCCCTAAATGGGTCAGTTCTCTTATAAAAGGTGAAGATGTTTACATCAACGGTGACGGTGAGACAAGCCGAGATTTTACCTACATCGCCAATGTTGTACAGATGAACATTTTAGCGGGGATAACAAATAATGAAAAAGCTTTTGGTGAAGCTTTTAATGTGGCAGTAGGTGGAAGAAACAC
>JALSUN010000162.1:6624-7966 GCA_027061425.1 Helicobacteraceae bacterium | reverse complement strand
GACAACTTCCCTGACTAGATTTGTCATATTTTCGCGCTTTACGCTCTAAACACGCTACCCTTGCTTTATGAAAATCCATATAGACCTTGACTGCTTTTTTGTCTCTGCAGAGCGCACTATTGATCCCTGTTTACGCGGTAAGCCTGTAGGCATAGGTGGGCGTGGTGATACCAAGATTTTTTCTCATGAAAAGAGTCGTCAGTTTTTAAGTCTTAAAAACAGTGGTTCTTTTGTACCCGCGTATTTTTTTGAACACCAATCCACTCAAGAAAATGATCTTAATAAGTTCATAGACCCTGATGGACGCATCCGTGGTATGTTAACCACCACCTCTTATGAAGCCCGAGCATATGGTATAAAAACGGGAGCGACCATCCGTGAAGCCCTACAGAAATGTCCCGACATCATCATCAAACAACCCAACATGAAGCTCTACCAAGAGCTCTCTCATAAACTCAAACATTTTTTACAAAAACGTATCCCTATTATAGAACAAGGCAGTATCGATGAGTTTTATGGGGACCTTAGCGGCTGGGTTGATGATGCAGATGTCCCTGAGTTCATAGACCAACTCAAACATGAAGCATTAGAGATACTCGACCTCCCCCTTTCTGTAGGTGCCGCAGCCTCCAAGTTTACCGCTAAAATGGCGACAAATGATGCAAAACCCTTTGGTACGTTAACCATCTATCCCCATGAAGTAAATGACTTTATAAAAGAGAAAGCCATTAAGGAGTTCCCCGGTATCGGGCGTAAAACAGAACGCGCCCTTCTCGCTCGGGGCATCGTTACCTTAGGCGACATACAGAGTCATCCTGATATTTTTTTAAGTACCACTAAGTCTCAGAAAGACCTTTACGAAAGGGTATGTGGCATAGACAATACCCCCTTGCAAGAGAGTAGAGAGCGAAAGTCCATAGGGATCTCGCGTACCTTTGATCCACAAATAGACCGCAGAGAGTTAACCCGTCGTGTCATCATCTTGTCTCGCCACCTCTCTCATGCACTTGTACGCATGCAAAAGCACCCTACCCACTATACACTCTCCATACGTTATGAACTCAGCCAAAAAGGTAACGCCGCCATCACCATTAACCGCCTTTTCAGTGAGTCATTTTTACGTGAAACCCTGCTCTCACTGTTTTACCAAGCCGACATCCATGACAACCTCAAGGTGATTCGCATCGGACTCTCCTGTTCTGCCTTTACGCAGAGCAACCACCACACCTTCTCTCTTTTGGACTATGACGAAGACCTCATCAAACATAAACTCACCCAAAGTACCTCAAGTCTGAGAGAGAAGTATGGCTTAGACACCCTCTTGTGGGGAAGTGAACTTTAA
>JALSUN010000162.1:0-6524 GCA_027061425.1 Helicobacteraceae bacterium | reverse complement strand
CAACCACCACACCTTCTCTCTTTTGGACTATGACGAAGACCTCATCAAACATAAACTCACCCAAAGTACCTCAAGTCTGAGAGAGAAGTATGGCTTAGACACCCTCTTGTGGGGAAGTGAACTTTAAACTTTTTATGCCATAATCATTAAAGTTTTTACATAAAAGGCACCGCATCCATAACGCACCCTCACTTCTCAAACAGTTTCGCTCTTTTTACTTTCGTAATTATCCGGACAGCTTAGAAGATGCCCTCTTGCTCTTTAGTGTTTTTGGCGGTTTGGGAGTAGATGTAGATGGAGACAAACCCATAGAGACACTCATAGAGCAACTTATCTTAGAACATTACAGTGAGATTTATGATGCTCTTTATGACTTCACACAAGGTGAAAGACTCTATGAAGCCCTCTTAAAAGGTGCTGCTCTTGGTGACAGAAGAACCCACTCTGCTTATAAGCGTGCACACACTTCAGAGAAGGTAGGCGCGCCTATTTTAGAGTTTCTCATACAGAGTCACCTTCTCATTCTAGAGCCTTCACGAGAAGAACCTCCTCACAAAGAGTATGATGCACAGTCGTTAAAAAAAGAGATTCAAAAGCACATCATCTCTGACAAACTTCTCTTCTCTTACCCCTTCTTTCGTTTTTGGTTCGCCTTTGTACTGCCCAACTTTAAAGAGATACAAAAGGGAAACTACACCCGATTTTTTCAACAGTTTCAAGAGCGTTCTTTAGGATTCAGCAGTCTGATATTTGAAAAACTCTCCATAGAATTACTGAAACACCATCAAGAGACTGACCCGCTTGTAGAGGTTAACAGCTATTGGGACCGACAGATAGAGATTGATGTACTGGCGCGTTCTAAAGAAGGAAAAACCTTTGTGGGTGAGTGTAAGTTCACCAACACCAAAGTCAACAAAAGTGAACTCACAAAACTCAAAGAGAAGTGCGCCCTTGCCAACCTAGAAGTCGATGTCTATGTCCTCTTCTCAAAACGGGGTTTTTCCAACGAGCTGCTTTCACTTCAAAGCCCCATGCTGCTTCTCTTTACCTTAGATGACTTTCAATCGCTTTTAGAGAACTTGAGCAGTGAGGATCTCATCGCATCCTACTTGGACTTGGAAAGTCCCTGACAGCCTCGCTTTACAAAAGGGTTTGGACGTTTCAAGATCTTCTCATACACCTTCTCTAAAGCACATTCCTTCTCATCAACTACATCGGTTTTGTCCCACTTTTCATACATCTGTACGGCTTGAGGAGAGAGCCCCAGTTCATACTGGGCATTCATGTAGAGATAGATCCGTGCGATGTCACCTTTTTGCTCTGCTTTGGGTTCTATAAACCTCTTTCCAACACGGACCCCCGCTACAGTTTGCAAAGGATGGTTCACCTTCGCAAACCTTTTCCCCCCTCTCACATCATCTAAGGTAGAGACCACAGGAAGATAGTTGTAGAGATCTGCCTGAATACGGCGATACTTCTCATCGGTCATACGACAACAGAGCCTACCGCCAAAAGGTTTACCCGTAAACTCACTCACACACCCTTTAGGTGTTGCACAGACCATCTTGGAAGTATAAAAATTGGCATCCACAACCTGCATCCACTTTATGGTGACATTGTTCTCTTTAAGTCCACAGCTTTTTGTCTCAACGATGGTCTTATCCATGCAGCTCGTCACGTCATAACCATAACCACATCCGCTCAACCAAGCTGTTTTATAATCAAGATGCACCATCTTTAAAATATTGATCGCTTGAGATCTGTTCTCAGGCGCGTAATAGCCTTTGGCAAATAGTGGGGTCAAAAGTAACAGAAAAAAGAAGCTACGCATCACAAAGTCCTCTGTACATCTCAGGACGGCGGTCTCTCAAAAGTGCCCAATACTCTCGTGCCTCTGCAATCTCTTCTAAATCATAAGCAGTATAGATAATCTCCTCTTCATCTCTAGAAGCTTCGCAGACCAAAGCACCTGTATGGTCTGTCATAAAGGAACTCCCATAAAAAGTAAGCGCACAACTCTCACCCACCTCTACACCTGTTCTGTTCGCTGCAATCACAGGTAGAGTGTTAGCTGCCGCATGACCTTGCTGTACCCGTTGCCAATGAGCTTTAGAGTCTACATTGATCTCAGGTTCACTCCCTATTGCTGTAGGATAAAAGATGAGTTCAGCCCCCATGAGCGCCAATGCACGGGCGGTCTCAGGAAACCACTGATCCCAGCATATTCCCACCCCTATCTTACCAAACTGCGTCTCCCACACCTTAAACCCAGTATCACCTGCCTCAAAGTAGTACTTCTCTTCATACCCAGGTCCATCGGGTATATGTGTTTTTCTATAGTTCTCTAAGACTGTGCCATCAGCATCTATGACTACCAAGGCGTTATAGTAATGCCCACCACTCTCTTCAAAATAGCTCAAAGGAAGCACAACGTTCAACTCCTTAGCCAAGGCACTAAACTGCGCTATAAGCGGATGGTTTTGTAAGGGTTTTGCCCAAGAAAAGTACTTTTCATCCATATCTTTACAAAAGTACAAACCTTCAAAAAGCTCAGGCAATAAAATGATATTAGCCCCATTTTCAGCCGCTTCTCTCACTTTAACTTGAGCCTTTTGAACATTATTTTTTTTATCATCAGACATAGACATCTGTACAGCTGCTACTTTAATCATAAACATCTCCTACTAAAACTCTCAATATAAAAACCCAAATTACCAGAGAGGAATCTTTTGTCTGAAACCGACTTTTGGTGTATTCTAAACAACAAAATTATATATTTTTGTTTCTTACAATGGACATTATTTGAAAACTGTTTAATGTTTTCATCTGATATTGCTTTGATAAACGTTATTAAGTTTGTACATAGTGGTCTCCCTACGAGGACTCGAACCTCGAGCTAGCCCTTAGGAGGGGCCTGCTTTATCCAGTTAAGCGATAAGGAGTAAGTGAGGATGGTATTATAATTTATTGATACTTTAGATCCACTCAAAATTGAGGTTGTCTGACAGGTGGCATTCTTGGTGGCGTGATGTTGGTGTTGTAACTGCCTCTTGAACCATTGTTATAACCACCATTTTGATAGATCTCTCTGACCTTTGGTCTTATACCCAAGATTTGATGATACTCACTGACTGCTGCACTAAATGCCTCCCTGCGCTTTTTGTCTGCACGACGCATCTCTTGACGTAGTTGATACTGCTTGTCAAGACGCATGTCATCTTGGCAGTACGCCAAATAAGTAATGGCGCTGTCTATAAAGTCATTACAGTCATCATAACTCTGACGGGCGCTTTTATCTTTTTTTTCATACTTTAAAAGACTTAACTCATAATCAGCTTCATAGACTTTACACGTTTCAGCCTTTACATTTAAAAGTAAAAACAGCACCACTGCTATAAACACTCTCATCGTACAGGCCTTATAGTGCCCCATTTGTAAACCACGATCTCTTCAGGATGACTGATGGCATAACTTTTCACTTGTGCCTGTGTCATGACCTTATAACTTTTTTTAAGATGTACCGCCTTTTTGAGTGCTCTTTTCAAGGTGTATTGTCGGTCTAGACTAAAAGTTTTAGGGCACTCTTTCAAAATGGCGTTACCCTCTTTTATAAACCGCTCTATAATCTCATAAGAGTGTGTGCCTGCTATGGCTACGCTCACTACCATCGTATAGGCACGTTCTTCTTTTAAAAATCTCTCTTTGGAGACTTCGCAATTTTTTTCAAGACCAAAAAGTGACACTATAGACAACATCAGCACTATAATTAGTTTCATAAGTCATTGTAACATAGAGAATTCCCTACGCCTAATAATAAACTTCTCATCTCTATGTTATGATAAGTCAATTCGAGTAAAAGGTATTTTTATGCGACCACAATTAGCCTTATCATTAACGCTACTCTCTTTGCTTACGGCACCTTCTGCATTTGCTATGAAGTTTCAGATTCTTGGCCATAAAGCTACTGCAATGGGTGGTGCTTCTGTAGCCAATTCTACATCTTCTCTTGCAGCATATAATAACCCTGCACTTCTTGCACGGCCAAAACATACTGTTGAGATCTCTGTTGGTGCAGGGATAGGTGTCGTTGACTACGGTGTTTTAGATGTTGTACAAAAGTTAGATAAAAATGGTTACGGTGACCTCGTTACAAAAGCTTCAGAAGATGTATCTTCGCTATCAGAAGAAGAAGTACGAGCATTAGCTGACGGTACTAAAAACATTATAGAAATGGATGGCAAAGCAGTGGGTCTTGAACCTCAAACATATTTAGGTGCACAAGTTTCGCATTATGGGGTAGGTGTATTTGAGACCAGTGATGCTATAGCTCTTGCTACTGTTGACCAAGAACATGACCAACTCTATTTTAAAAACGGCTCAAATTATTATGATACTAATGCTCAAAGTGTCAGTCAACAAGATTATGAAGAACGTTCTATAGAGTATGCTATGAACAACGACTTAACTTACTTAGAAGCCAAAGGTATCGCACTTGTAGAAGTTCCTATAGCTTATGGCCATCAGTTTCGTACCCCTATAGGGCATCTTATGGTTGGTGGTGCCTTCAAATATATGCAAGCAATTACCTATGAAGAGCAATTAAATATTACAAATATAGGGTCTACAAGCGATGGAAGTACTAAAGAAAAAACGACAAAGGCCTTTGGTGTTGACCTTGGTTTAGCGTACGTACCTTCTTTCAGCCGTAAATTCACGCTAGGGCTTGTTGCAAAAAACCTTAATTCACCCAGCTTTAAATTTTACGATGGCGATAAATATACTGTAAGCCCACTTGTTCGTACAGGTCTTGCTTACAAGCCATTTGAGAGCCTTGAGTTTGCTGCAGACCTGGATCTTACCTCAAATGGTTATCTTTACAGAAATGTTAAAAGCCAGATGCTTGGAGGAGGTGTCAGCTATGAGCCTTTAAGTTCACTGTTCTCCCTATCTCTACGTGCAGGTGCAATGAAAAACATACACCCAAGTGATAATACTGGTGTTATTTATACAGCAGGTATAGGGGCAGGTTTCAAATGGATTGAGATAGATCTCTCTGCTGAGGCAGCCAACAAAATGAACAAAATACAAGATGTTTCTATACCCAGTTATACTAAAGTAAATTTAGCACTTATTTCACGTTGGTAAGAGGAAAAGAACCTCTTAACCCACTCTAATTACTTGTGTTGACATCTTGTGTTGGAGTTACTGTTTCATTCATATCTTCTGTTGTATTAACATCTTTACTCTCTGTGGTACTCATGTTATCAGAAGTCTGGTTGTTGTCATCTATCATTTGTTCTGGTATAGAGATATTATTGTCTTCACCAGTTGTATTCATATCAACCACTGTGACATTGTTCTCTACTTCAAGGACAGGAATCTCTTGCATTTTCAAAGCTTTATGTAAAAGGTAACTAAAACCTTTTAAGGTCTCAAAGTCTCGTATCTCAAAATGATATACTTTAATCTCTTTACTAATAGACTCATCATCATTAATAATGATCTCTTCTTCACCACTATTAATATCTAAAAATGCCACTTCACCTGAATCACCATTTTGATAATGGAAGTCTAGTGAGCTTTTATCACTGCCAGACAGATAAGAGATATTACGACCTTTTGCAGGAGGGTACTCCTTGTTCCAGTCTGCAATAGCGTCATCAACTGCTTTGACCAATCCCAACATAATGTCCTTCGTTAAGAAGGCTGCATGATTAAAGTTATAAAGTGCTAACGATGGATTTCCATATGCAGAAGCACCTTCATAAGTAGGAACTAGTAATGTATATTTGACTGTGTTATTGTCTATGGCATTAATAACACCAAACTGCTTTGGATAAGAGAGATTCTCATCATCACCTGCGACTCCTGTTGCATCTGTAGTAATACTACTACTTGTGTACACTTCATTTGCTTCTGAATGATAAGGTTGAACCTTTACAGAACATCCAAAAAACAACAGAGATGCCGCTACTATACTTAATGTCTTAATATACATTTTCTACTCCTAGTATACATAATGATTTAGTGTATCTAAATGCATTTTAAAACAAAAGATAATTGTACCTCTTATGCACTATTCACACAATTTCCACACTTTTACCTGTAATAATGTTAGATATACCAATATTAGGAATGACTATGAAAATTTTAAACATGCTTTTTGAAAGTAGCGAAGTGGTTAAAGAAAAGATAAAAGAGATAGAAAAACAAAATATTGATACACTTAGAAAGAGTCATTTGGAGATACTAGAGCTTTTAAAAAAAAGTGTCAAAAAAAAGCCTAAAGTAATCCATGTTCATGAGGAAAGCTATAGTAAAATTGTGGGAAATTTCCCCGTTGATCATAGAATTAGATAAGTGATCTTTCAATACCGACTTCGGGTTCATTCGCGATAAAGCCCAGCAGTGGGCTTTTCTTATCAGTAGTGGCCTTCGGCTTTATTTATGTTAAGCCGTCGGTGATGCTTCGCATAACACCTCTGGTTTCGTTCGCGGTAAAGCCCAGCAGTGGGCTTTACTCA
>JALSUN010000161.1 GCA_027061425.1 Helicobacteraceae bacterium | reverse complement strand
AGAATTTGACGAGAAGCGTAAAGACCAACTCCGTAGATGTATGTTAGACCATACTCTACACGTTTTTTCTTAGGTAAGTCCACACCAGCAATACGTGCCATGCTTATCCTTGTCTCTGTTTATGTTTAGGGCTTTTAGAACAGATTACTCTGACTATTCCCTTGCGTTTGACGATTTTACATTCGTCACACATCTTCTTTACTGAAGCGCGTACTTTCATTGTAAGCCCTTAATGTTTATTTTTACACTATTTGAATAGATCCAAATAGTTTCGCTAGCCGTTAAGGCACTAAAGCTTGCCTCATTGCTGAGGCAGAAGCTACGCTGTTTACTTTACCATTTCAGGCAGAAGCGGTTTGTCACTCTACCAATACTTGTATCCACCCAAGTTCCTAAAAAGTAGAAGCTTGAAACAGATACAAATACTCAACCATTTTGTTTAAAATGGCAAAGTGGACGCGTATAATACAAAAAAAGAGTTAAAAGGTACATTAAGAAGTGCAAATAGTTTCTAATCTATGAACTGCAGTAGTAAACTGTTTCTATTTATGGTGTTATCATCCAAGTCACATAGCCAGTCTCAGGTATAATATTTATTTTTGCCGTTCTGCTGCCCGAAATAAATGTAATGGTACAAACAGATGTCATAACATCATGAGACTTTGTTAATGTTTTCAAAGGTTCTCCTATATGACTAAAGGCAACAAAGCGGTTGGCTCCACAACCCGTAGAAAATGAGATGCTCTCCACATCATACATCTCGTTCAAATACATTTTTGCACTACTGCCACTTTCTTCCTCGCATTTGGTGTTGGAATAGAGACGTGTGCCATCTAAAGCATCTAAGGCCGACTCATTACGATCATAGTTTTTGTCTAAGTCGGTGTTACTTGAGACCAAGTAGCAGTTTTTAGAGCGAAAACTGATCCGCCAGATGGCACGATACCAGTGTACCTTCTCAGCATCGTACACATCATCATGCATTGCCAGATGCTGCGTAAACCGTATATGGCGTACGACTTGTTGTATACCTTCATGAAAATGATCACGCTCAAGCCTTGGCAGTATTACAGACGCCAAAATCCCTACAACCATCAAAACTATAATGACTTCTATCAGTGTAAAGCCACGTTTTTGTTTACTGTTAAAAGTTTTCATAAACCATTATACATCAATTTTAGTTAAATATAATTTATAATAGTTTATATTTATATTTTAATACATCTCTCTCTATAGATGGTACGTTATTACCGTACCCACTAACTCAACGCATCTGAACATCTATACGCTATAATACGGTTTTAAAATTATACTTTCTTAGGACATATTATGTTAGAAACAGGAACTTCAGCACCCGAATTTTGCCTCCCAAACCAAGATGACGTAGAGATCTGCTTACGTGACTTAAAAGGCAAGTGGATCGTACTCTACTTTTACCCTAAGGACAACACTCCAGGCTGTACTACACAAGCTTGTGACTTCACTGAGCAACAACCCGACTTTGATGGTCTTAACGCTATCATCTTAGGGGTCAGTGCAGACTCTCCTAAAAAGCATCAGAACTTCATTTCCAAACATAACCTTGGCATCACGCTTCTTTGTGATGAAGATACGACCATGATGCAGAGCTATGGTGTCTGGCAACTCAAAAAGAACTACGGTAAAGAGTACATGGGTATCGTTCGTTCTACCTATATCATCGATCCACAAGGCAAGATCGCAGCAGCATGGGAAAATGTCCGTGTACGTGTCAAACGCAAAAAAGATGGCGTGCCTTATGAAGTCGTGCATGTTGAAGAGGTCAAAAAGAAGTTAGCAGAGCTTCAAGGCTAAAGTGTTATGAAAGCAGTGCGTCGACCATCATTTGAGATCTTTAGTTCGGTTGTCTCTGCACTCTTTTTACGGGAGATCCAGACCCGTTTTGGCACTAAAAAAGGGGGCTACTTCTGGGCGCTTTTCGATGCCATGCTCATGGTACTCATTTTTGCAGGGCTTAAGTCTCTTATTGCCGAGAAATCGATGCCAGGCATAGACTTTCCTGTCTTTTTAGCCAGTGGATTTTTAGCCTTTTTTATGTTTAAAAACATCGTCAATGGAGCAATGGGAGCATTTTCTGCCAACGCTGCTCTTTTTAGCTACCGACAGGTACGCCCTTTTGACACCCTTGTCTCCAGAGTTTTGGTGGAGATCCTTGTCAGTACCATGGCGACATTGGCTTTTATCGGTATTGGGCTCTACTTTGAGTTCAACATTGCGGTTAAAGACTTTAGTATGGTGATGCTGGCAGTAGCTTGGCTGGCACTTTTTGCCTTTGGTTTTGG
>JALSUN010000160.1 GCA_027061425.1 Helicobacteraceae bacterium | reverse complement strand
ATATTACTGTTGAGATTACAGAACGTGCTAAGGGTTACCTCGCTGAGATGGGGTATGATGTAGCGATGGGTGCCCGTCCATTGGCCCGTGTTATACAAGAGAAGATCAAAGACCGTTTGACAGATGAGATGCTTTTTGGTGCTCTTAAACAAGGTGGCACGGTAAAAGTAGATTATGATGATGCCTTGAGTTTTGAATTTAGTGCATGATCCCAAAATTAAACTACAGTCATACCTTTCCTCCACCGACTTCTGCCAATGAAGAGGGGATTGTTGCCTTTGGAGGCGACTTAAATCCTACACGGCTTTATAAGGCATATAGAGAGGGGATCTTTCCTTGGTTCTCTGCACAAGACCCCATTTTATGGTGGTCACCAGACCCTCGCCTTATTTTACATCTTGATGATTTTAAGTTGCGAAAATCTCTAAAAAAACGGATGAAACATTTTGAAGTACGTTTTGATACCAACTTTGAAGCGGTCTTACAGCATTGTGCTAAAGTAGAACGCCCGGGACAGAATGGCACATGGCTGCAACCTGATCTTATAGAAGCGATGTGTAGCCTTAATGCCCTGCAGCAAGCGCATTCTGTGGAAGCCTATTATGAAGGTGAATTGGTGGGTGGACTTTATGGTCTGAGTGTAGGTGCGGTCTTTTGCGGTGAGTCTATGTTCGCGCTTAAAAATGATGCTTCAAAGGTGGCTTTTGCCGTTTTAATAGAAAAACTTAAAGCATGGGGTTACAAGTTTGTTGATGCCCAAGTACCGACAGATCATCTCAAGTCTTTAGGTGCCATAGAAGTTTATAGAGACTACTTTTTAGAGCTTTTATATAAAAACAGAGACTGCTCAGTATCTGAAGAAGCGTGGCGCAATGAAATGCCATTAATATCGTAGCACTGTAATCTGGCATAATTTCATATTTTGGATATGCTTCACAAACTACTCACAAACCTACAATATACTTAGAATATAAAATCGTAAAATAACGTAATGAAAGTCACAGACACTCTGTGACAAACTTTACTATACTGCGGTTATAAAAAAGGCGATGGCCAAACATAAGGAAATAAAGATGAAAACTATAGTGACCCTGCTTTTAATGGCAGTGATGGGATGGAGTACAACACTTAAGGTAGACACTAAGGCCTCTAGCATTGCCTTTGAGGCAACGAAGATGATGTTTATAGGTGTTGATGGAAACTTTAGTGACTTTAGCGGTACGATTACTGTTGATGGCGATAAGGTGGTAGCGATAGATGGTGTTATTAGAGTTGACAGCATTAATACTGATAATGCAAAACGTGATGATCATCTTCTCAGCAGTGACTTTTTTGATGAAGTGAAGTTTAAAGAGATCATTTTTAAATCTACAAAAATAACAGAGAACAGTGTGATTGCAGACATCACGATCAAAGATGTGACGAAGTCTGTAACTTTCAAGATGCAAAAAGTTGCGGTGAGTGACAGTGGTGTTACTCTTAAGTTGACAGCAGTGGTTGATCGTACAGAGTTTGGAATAGATAATAACTTTATGAGTATGATGATCTTTGATAACATTGATGTGACCTCTACACTCATAGCAAAATAGAGAGCTTTAAGCGTATGACCACCCTGTTGGTCGTATAATACTACAAATAATTCTCCCCTTAAGGATACAACTGATGAAAAAAATACTTCTACTACTACTTGTGATGGGTGCGACCCTTTTTGCTGATCTGAATTGGGCAGAAGATTATGAGTCAGGACTCGAACAAGCAAAAAAAGAGAAAAAAATCGTAATGTTGATGTTTACACTGACCAACTGTCATGTATGTGAGACAATGAAAGAGAATGTCTATACCCAAAAAAAGGTGATGGACTATGTTAAAAAGTACTTTGTGCCGATAGAACTTAACCTGGATATCGATGATAAAGAAGGTTATGCGGTTTATGGAACACCTACTTTTTATTTTCTAACGAGTGATGGAAAGCAGATAGGTGACATGAAGGTGGGTGGTTCTACTGTCGATGGTTTTATGAGAAAACTTAAAGAGGTACGTGCCGCAAAATAAGCATTATTTCTTTAGTAGAGTCTAGCCTACAGAGCTACTTGAGTTATGTTATCTTTCTTCTTCCTCTCTGCGTTATAATAGTGTTATAGAGAAGGAGAAGTTTTATGCGTAATATTTTTTTAATCTTACTTTTTCTGAGTAGTTCCTTGTTAGCTGAGTTAGAGTGGGCTGATGATTATAAGTCAGCACTGAAAATGGCGCAACAAGAGCAAAAACTTGTTTTAGTGATGTTTACCAAAGAGAGTTGTAGCCTCTGCGAAATCTTAGAAGAAACACTGCTGACGGATCCAACTGTTGCACCCTTCTTGGAGTCAAAGTTTGTAGCGGTAGAGCTTGATACAGAGTATGACAAACGTCAAGGACTCAAGGTATATACAACGCCTACCTTTTACTTTTTAGATGCTAAGGGTAAACCTATGACAAAACGTATGGAGAAATCTTTCACTCCAGAAAAATTTCTGAAAAAACTCCAAGAGACACAGGTCCATAAATAGGATAAAATAACGTAATTATTTTACTGGAGCCAAATATGACCAAAACAGAACAACTTGTAGACTTATTAAACAATGACATTATCCCGGAAATAGAAGATGTGATTGATGGACTTTTTGAACTTATCAATGATGCCAAAACAGCCACTGCTGAGGTTAAAGAAGAACTTAACGAGCTTCAAGAACTTAAAACAGAGTTTAAAGTGATGCTTGAAGAAGCACTTACTGGTGAACTTGAAGAAGAGGAAGCTGAAGAGATTTTAGCTGAGATCGCAGAGATGCGTGCTGAGGGTGAAGAAGCTTAAGCTTTTCAAGTGAAGTGACCATGAATCTTAAGATAAAAAATCTTTTTTACCTCACATTGACACTTGTAACGATAGTTGCCGGATATATTTACCTACGACTGGCTTATAAGGTTACTGACACTACTCCTTTTACTCAGGAGATCGTTATTATTGTTCTTGGAACTTTAGCGACTATCTTTATTACGGCACTTTTGTTGAACAAGCAGACTGCTGTTGAGATAGAAAAAGAGCAAAATATTATGTTCCTTGATCTTAAAACAAAGACTTATGAGCGTTTGCTCGATCTTATGGAGACGATGTCTAGTGTAGATGGTTTTAGTAATTTGGAATTGACTAAGCTAGAGTTTATTACACACCGCTTGGCTATTTTCGCCTCTGCAGATGTTTTAAACGAGTATCAGAGATTTCTTACGGTGATCTCTCAAATTTCTACGGATGGCAGCTTTACAAACGATAAAGAGGTCCTCTCCAAAGCACTGGGTTCTCTTATTATCAAGATACGTGAAGACCTATTAAATGAATCTACTGTAGAACATGTTTATACTGCTAATGAGATTAGCAAAATGATCACACAAAATTCTAGTAGTTCATCTCGACTTAGGGTGTACTAGAGTTAAAATTCCATTTTTAGCTGAGACAATAGTATGAGGTGTATGCTATAATTTCAAAAAAAGAGAGATAGTAATGCTTGTAAGATTTTTTTTAAGTTTAACTTTTTTGTCCGTATCCCTTTTTGCTGATATGTATTGGGCTGATGATTATAAGTCTGGGATCAAAGAGGCTAAAAAGAACCATAAAAAGGTACTCGTCTATTTCTCTAAAGAGGACTCTGTCGCTTGTGAAGCCGTAACATGGACGATTAGTTTTGATAAAAACGTATCTGATTATGTCAATGAACATTTTGTTGCCATCGAGATAGATATAGAGTATGACCGCCGTGAAGGCTATAAAGTCTATCAGGTTCCCACTATCTATTTCTTAGATGAAAATGCCAAGCAGATAGGCAAACCACTGACTAAGATTCCTGGACCAGAGGGGTTTCTGAAAAAATTAAAAGAGATAGAGAACACTGCACCTTAATCTCTCTCTTCTAATTTTTAACCGTGCCTAACTTATGGGTTATATAGTGCAACCAGTTGTTCTTTTTGTATACGAGTTAACTTCTTAATATTGATCTCTCTTTTTAAAGCTGCATTTTTAGAACGGTACTTCTCCGCATAGACCAGATGCACAGGACGTCTGTTTTTAGTGTATTTGGCCCCATTTTTTCCACTGTTATGTTCTTCTATACGTCTCTCTAAAACTTTTGCAACACCGGTATAGTAGGTGTTGTCAGCACAAAGTACAATGTAACAGTAGTAGAAGTCATCTTCCTCTAAAGAGAGGATGTTGTTGAAAAAGCCAAGACCGGTTCCTGTAGGGATTTTTTTGTAGAGCAGGGGACTGTCAAGGTCTATGTGACTGAAGGCATCTCTGTAGGCCATCACCAGTTGGGCGGTGAGTGTGATGGAGGTGGGGCCTTCTAACATGGAACCCATCATACACTTTACACCCTTGATCTGGCAGTACTTTATGATCTCTATGGCTTTAGAAATACCACCACATTTCATGAGCTTGATGTTGATAAGATCGCAGGCTTTCTCTTCTATCACTTTTTTAGCATCTTCTAATGTAAAGACTGCCTCATCTGCAAGGATGGGGATGTGACTCTTTTGTGTCACTGCTTTAAGTGCCTCTATGTCACTGCCGATGACAGGCTGTTCTATAAGCTCAATGTTTAGAGGTGTTACCGCGTCTATAATAGTGTGAGAACTTTCTACATCCCATGCTTGGTTGGCATCTATAAGAAGATGGGCTTGAGGTACTATGGCTCGTATCGCTTTAATACGCTCTATATCTAAATTATCTCCGCCACCCACTTTTACTTTTAACTGTCTAAACCCTCTTGCATATGCTTTTTGTGCATCTTCTGCCATCTCTCGTGGACTTTTAAGGCTGATGGTTAAAACAGTCTCTAAAGGTAGAGCCTCTGCGCCTAAAAAAGTAACCAAATTTTGCTCTTTTATAAGTGCGGCCAAGTCGTAAAGTGCCATATCGATGGCTGCTTTAGCACTTGAATGACCTTCGCAGAGATGGTGTAACTTTTCTAAAAGCGGTACAAGCTCAAATGTCTCGCCAACAAGTTGTGGTGTTATGTCTTGCTTGATGCACTTGTTTATGCTTTTAAGGTCTTCTCCTGTTACAGCCTTAGTTGCAGGCGCTGCGCCGAGTCCTATGTTGTAGGTGTCGGTATGAATACAGATACGTAAGTTTTCAACGGTGTCAACACGACGTAATGCGGTGATAAAGGGGGTTCGCAGAGGAATCTTTTCTACAGTTGTACTAATAGCTATGATCTTCATTTAGCAATTCCTTGTAATACATACCCGATGCCAAGACCAGCAAAAGTACCTATCATATAGCCCATAATAGCCATCAAGACAGCAACTCCGATGAGAGAACGATGGTAGGCTGCTGCGAGTATGGGTGCAGATGCGACACCTCCTATGTTGGCAAGAGAAGCGACACCAATACTAAAGAGGTCGAGTTTGAAGATTTTGGCCACAATAACCATGATCAGAGCATGAAAGAGCAAGATGAGCAGTCCCAAGAACAGGTAAAAGGGTACCTCACTAAAACCAGAAAGGTGGGCTTGTGAGCCAACAAGCGCGATAAGCAGCATCAACATACCAGAAGAGAGCGCCGTGGTACCTGCAAGCTTTTTGAGCGGGGTAAATGAGGCGATAACCCCTAAAATGGTTGCGATGAGTACACTCCATGTTGTGGTAGAAAGTCCACTGAGTTGGGTAGCAAACCTATAGCTAATATAAGCGATACCAAGAGAGAAGATAAAAAGTGCACCCAAGAGAAGTGGGCTCTTTTTTTGTGAGATCTTTTGAGTGTTGATGTTTAATGACTCTAAGGAGAAGTTAGCCTCTGTCCAGCGGTTAAATTGGGGTGCAAAACCTACGATGAAGAGAAGGGTCATCACCCATAAGGTGTAGTTTACTGAGTCCACGATGAGTGCGTAACCCATAAGGGTCTCATCAACATTAAGTGCGCCTGCGATGGCAAGCATGTTGGCTGTTCCCCCTGTCCAACTTCCTGCAAGTGTTGCAAAAATTCCGGCCTCATCAGCAGAGAGTGAAAAGAGCCAAAATATGGAAATAAAGGCAAAGGAGAGAGAAAGAACAGCTGCGATGTAAGCGATCACAAGCCCCTTTCCCAGTCGCACAAAGGCTTTTAGATCTATCTGAATAAGCATCACAAAGAGCATGGCGGGCAAAAGGTAGGTCTTGACACTTTTATAGGTCTCATGTAGGGCACTGTTCTCTTGCCAGAGCCCAGATTGTGCTAAGAGCATAGCACCTGCGTAGATGATGACAACAGAAGGGAGGTAGGAAAAAAGTTTATGTTTTGAATACCTCTCTAGAGTTGCAACTACAAGTGCAAGCAGTGCCACACTAAAAAGATAAAACAGTGATGTACTTATCATGGATGACAGGGTGCTTTTTTAAGGTCAGTAATGGCGCTGTAGATCTTGGACATAAAAAGGGAACCCGGATCCTCTTTATGGGTGCGGTAGCCTTTGTCTCTTTCTAACCAGAGGGGTGAAGACTCAAAACAGCGGTAGTCAGAATGGGGTGATAGGTAGCTAATGGAGGGGTACTTGTTCTTTAGATACTTGACAAGGGCGATGTTGGAGCGCAGTTGTGCAGGAGTCAAGGTGTTTAACGTACCTACATTCTCTATACCAATACTGTTGAAATTCAGACCTATTACATGACGCCCCATCCAATTGTCGGGCATGAGTTGGTAGATGGTCCCATCGGTATCTATGAGGTAGGGTACAGAGACATTGACACTGGCATTTTTAGAAGCGATATCACTGCGAGATGAGGGAAGCTTTTCGGGGTTGAAAGCTTGAAAAGAGCCCTTCAAAGAGTTGATAGCTGTGTAGTGAATAATGATGATCTTAGGTGTTATCACTATATTTTTTTGAGTGATGGCATAGTGTTTTTGCATATACTCTAAAGTAAGGTTCTGTCGCTCTTTAGAAAAAGAGATGGGCATCTGTTTTATGACAAGGGCATGTACTGAAAGGGTGAGTAGCAGGAGTAGAAATATTAATTTAATCATGAAGTATTATATAGTGAAAACCTTTAGAGTAGTGAGAAAACTAGTTTGGAATTTTAATATATTAAAAGTCTAAAAGCATTATAATATGTGAAATTAAATTACAAGAAGCAATGTGAAGCAACATCTGACCCGAGGTCGACCCAGTGACAGAGCTGTGCGTATGGCTAATGACATCTATTTCACTTATCTCTATACTGATGATGCTTTATTGAGTATTCCTTTTACCCGCCTCTGTGAAGTTTTTGGTGAGCATGATCTGACGAAGATAAAGTGTATTATAGAAGAGGTGTTTGAAGAGCTAAATGAGCCCATATTACTGACAGATTGTAGTATTAAAGGTAAGCATATAGCGTGGGAGATAGTGCACTATTTTGAATTCGAGTACCGTTTGGAAGCGGGTAATGCCTATGTGGACCTTGAGGTCAACATGCTCTATTTAGATGCTTTAGAGACTTTTGACATTGAACCTTATATTAATTTTCAATAACTTATAATCTCTCTTTACTTATAGGGATCATTGATGGCAAAATATATTATTTTAGATACAGAGACAACCGGTGCAAGTGAGACTGACCGTGTGATTCAGTTAGGGTACCTGGTACTTGGTGGTAAAGAGATAGAACTTTACAATGAACTCTGCCTGGCGGAAGTTCCTATAGGTATCGGTGCGATGGAAGTCCATAACATCACACCGGACATGATAGCAGATGCACCTGCATGTACAGAACTTCCTTCATATCATCGCCTGCTAGAGCTTAATACCCCTGAAAATTATATGATTATTCATAATGCCCCTTTTGACTTGGGGATGTTGAAAAAAGAGGGTTTTGAGTTAAAAATGAAACTTATTGATACTTTGCGTGTCTCTAAACACGTTTTTCCTGATTCTGACTTTCACCGACTGCAGTATTTTCGTTATTCACTTGAACTTTATAAAGAGGAAGAAGCCGAGGCAAAAAAGCTGGGCATAGAGTTAAAGGCACATGATGCTTTAGGTGATGTTCTCTTTTTGAAACTGCTCTTGAGCAAGTTAAGAGTGGCGGTTAAAGAAAAATTTCCCGGAGTCAATGAAGTGGAAAAAATGGTGGAACTCACGCAGACCCCTGTACTTATTACAAAACCGATGCGATTTGGTAAGCATAAGG